>CAXIDD010000205.1:0-8340 GCA_964021975.1 uncultured Saprospirales bacterium
GTCTTGTGAAACATGGATGACTTTTTTTTCTAGTGTTGGTTAATCAACGAAGATGTTCTTCTGTATAAAATGTATTTCTGTAAATACACTTTTCCAGTAGATCTCATTGGAACGACCAAATTTAACAATTAAGCCGTAACAACAAACACCAAACGTTAAGGAATTTTATTTTCATATAAAAGAAGTCCTAAAGCGACCGAATTTTAGATTTATTTAAGATTTATTGTGCGTTATTTGAAAAAACCAGCCGATTACACAGTAGATTCTTAGACATATAGCGGACAAAGAAGGTAAAAAATATACCTGCGAATTAAAAAATAAAGCTTTTGGAGTTAGGTTTAAGACGCTTCTTAATATCACCCTTAAATAATTTTCCTATGCGTCACCTTCCTTTCTATTTCCTATTATTCATTGGTTTGGTTTCTTGTGATGAAAAAACAGAAATCGGTCCTAGTTTTATATTTCTTAGTGTAAATAAAGATGCAGCGTTTGATGAGGGAGATCAAATCATGATTACTGCATCCGTCAGGGATAAGGATCAAAATCCACTCGAAGGATTTGAATTAGACTATTTTGCAAATGATCAAGCTTTAGATGGATCCATTTTCTATCCCTCTTCGGCAGGTATCTATCAATTGACAGCGCGGTATAACGAAATAGAAAGTAGACCTGTAGAAGTTCGGGTGATTAACCTAGAGCAAGAAACCGATGAACTGGTTCTGAACTACGATGGGAATCCTTACCTGACCACTAATCCATGGTCTGCGTCTGGGAATTTTACCTATTTTGCAAGGATTGAAGAAGATCTTTTCCCTTTACCTGAAACTAAAGTTGTACTTAAATTAGATGGAGAGCCGACTACTCAGCAAGGGGCTTTCGTTTTTCAAGAAGCAGGTTCACCTATTTTTCAAGCCACTTTAAACGACCTAAGCAGTAATGAAGTGCAACTACAAGTAAGAGCAGAGAAAAATTATGATACGGTTACCATCCCAATCATTTTTCATGATTATGGTGCTGGAATCAATAATCAGCAAATTGGATCATTATTAGATACGCTTAACCGATCATTTTCATCCAATGTTCTTTCCTTAGATCGAGTTGTGGCACAAGAACTCAATCCCAATGCCGTAGATTGCAAAATTCAATTTGTCCTGGCCAGTGCGCCACCTCCTAATCGTAGACTTAGTGCTCCTGGTCTCAATGTTGTTCCAACTCCAGAAGGCGAATATCAAGCACCCAATTTATTTTTATTCAAAAAGCTGGAAGCAGAAAACAATTGGGATCCCAGTCAATATATTAATATTTGGATGGCCCCAGGCTATGACTTGGATTTCCCTAGTATCTTCCCTAATGAGACAGGAGGCGGTGGAGGAGCAAGAGGACTAGCTTATACACCATTCATTGAGGAAGGATCTAATTTCCTTGGACTTCCAACAATTGGTACGGATCCAAATTTCCCTGATCCTAATACGCTTTCCCATTCTATTTTACTCAGAAGTGGCTCCATTTTAATAGAACATCCAGATTATATTATCAATAGGATGGGCTATTTTTTAGGGCTATTTGATATTATGTCCTTTGCTTGTGATCTAGAGGGTGATTTTTGTCCGGATACCCAAGCGCCCGACTTGAGGGTATCCATTGGTCCCTTCAATACTGCTACAGATTGTACAGGAGATCCTTTTATCATGACCAACCACATGTCTTTTGGTCGGCGATATACTCATTTCACCTATGACCAAAGAGATCGGATGCACTTTGTATTAGAACATGGCCTTTTTAGGCCTCGAAAATAGGTAATTGATGTTCAAAGTTTAAAACTTCGAATATCAATTTTTGGCTAATTAGCGAAAATTCGCTAACTATGCAAAACAATTGAACAGACCAAGTGTATATTTTAAAGAGTTGTTTAAAATATACCGCAAAAATTGCCTATAAATGAGTAGAAGAATTAAAAAAGTTGCCGTATTGGGTTCCGGAGTCATGGGATCTGGTATTGCCTGTCATTTTGCTAACATTGGATTAGAAGTTTTACTGCTAGACATCGTTCCTTTTGATCTAAAAGAAGAAGAAAAAGGAAACCCTATAGCAAGGAACCGGATAGTAAATACTGCTTTAAAAACAGCCATCAAATCCAAACCAGCTCCATTATATGATAAAAGCTTTGCTTCCAGAATTACGACTGGTAATTTTGACGATGATTTTGAAAAAATCAAAGATTGTGATTGGGTCATCGAGGTTGTCGTTGAAAGACTAGACATCAAAAAGCAAATTTTTGAAAAAGTAGATCAATTCCGTCGACCAGGTAGTTTGGTGACTTCCAATACCTCCGGGATTCCTATTCATATGATGGCCGAAGGCCGAAGTGAAGATTTCCGTGCTCATTTCTGTGGCACGCATTTTTTCAATCCGCCTCGTTACCTCAGATTATTTGAGGTCATCCCAACCGCAGATACTACGGAAGAAGTCATCAACTTTTTCATGAACTATGGTGACGTTTACCTTGGTAAACAAACGGTGCGTTGTAAAGATACACCTGCCTTTATTGGGAATCGGGTTGGCGTCTATTCCATGGCCAAAATATACCAACTAACTACTGATTTAGGGCTGAGAATCGAGGAAGTAGATCGATTAACCGGACCGGTTATCGGACGGCCTAAAACCGGCTCTTTCCGCCTGGGAGATTTGGTAGGACTAGATACCGCCGCTAAGGTGATTGACGGGATCCGTACCAATTGTCCAAATGACGAACAAGCTAGTGCCTTGATCGTACCCAAGTATCAACAGTTCCTTTTAGATAATAAATTTTTAGGTAATAAATCTGGACAAGGTTTCTATAAAAAATCTAAAGATGCACAAGGGAAGAAGCAAATTTTAGCGCTGAACCTAGAGACTTTAGAGTACGAGCCTTCGATCAAACCAGATTTAGCCAGCTTAAAAGCGGCCAAAAATATTGATAGTTTACCGAAGCGTATCCAATACATGTTTGATGCGGAAGATAAAGGTGGACAATTAATTCGCCAATCCTTTTTAGGCTTGTTTGCCTATGTTTCCAATCGTATTCCTGAAATTACCGATGACCTTTACAGCATTGATGATGCCTTAAAAGCTGGATTTGCCTGGGAAATGGGTCCTTTCGAATATTGGGAAACCATTGGTATTTCTAAGGGGATTGAATTAGCCGAAGCTCAGGGAGAAACAGTCGCCGATTGGGTAAAAGAAATGGTTGCTGCTGGTAACGAGAGCTTCTATAAAAGAGAAAAAGGCGCGAGAAAATACTACGACATTCCTAGTCAATCTTATAAAGCGATTCCAGGTAGTAGCTCCAAAATTATTTTGAATAACTACCGCGCACAAGCCCCCGTCCATAAAACTAGCGAGACCATCTTGCATGATATTGGGGACGGTGTCCTTTGCCTAGAGTTTACCAGCCCTCACAATACCATTGGGGAAGGTGTACTCAGAGGAATCAATGAATCCATCCAAAAAGCCGAAGAAGAAGGCTGGAATGGTTTGGTAATTGGTAACAATGATACCAATTTTTCCGTAGGAGCCAACCTGATGATGATTGCCATGATGGCTTATCAGCAAGAATTTGATGAACTCAATATGGCCATCAACTTATTCCAACAAACCACCATGCGTTGTCGCTATTCTTCTATCCCTGTATCTATTGCTACGCAAGGGTACGTTTTCGGTGGAGGATGTGAGACCTTGATGCATTGTGATGCAGCTTCAGTTAGTGCTGAATCTTATATCGGTTTGGTAGAAGTTGGCGTTGGATTGATTCCTGGCGGTGGTGGCACCAAAGAATTTGCCCTACGTGCTTCGGATGACTTTGAAAAAGATGGTGTCAATATCCCTACCTTAATTGAGCGGTTCAAGACCATTGCTATGGCTAGTGTCGCCACTTCTGGCCCTGAGGCTTATAATCAAGGTTATCTGATTCATGGCCGTGATCAAATCGTACTGAATAAAGACCGTGCTATTGCGGAAGCAAAAAAACAAGTATTGGACTTAGCGCCTAATTATACCCAGCCTATCCAGCGGGAAGATATTACGGTCATGGGACAAACTGGTTTGGCTGCTTTGTACATCGCTGCAAATGAGTTGCGTTTAGGTAAATATGCTTCAGAGCATGATATTAAGATTGCCAAAAAAGCAGCTTATGTTTTATGTGGTGGAGACCTTTCTGGAACACCTAAAGTTTCAGAGCAGTATTTATTGGATGTGGAGCGGGAAGCTTTCTTAAGTCTCTGTGGTGAGCAAAAGACTTTAGAGCGCATTCAGCACATGTTGCAGACCAATAAGCCACTACGAAACTAGGCCAAGTTTTAAGCTGTTTTATTTAGGATCTTTTTTAAAGATCAAATCGTAAAAAATAAAAATCATGGATGCATATATAGTAAAAGGTTATCGCAGTGCCGTGGCTAAAGCCAAAAAAGGCGGATTTAAACATTATCGCGCAGATGATTTAGCGGTAGACGTTGTTCGTTATATGATGGAGCAAATTCCGGAAGTTGATCCTAAGTTGATCGATGATGTTATTGTAGGCTGTGCGAATCCAGAAGGAGAGCAAGGCATGCAAATTGGTCGACAGGTTTCGCTACGAGCACTTGGTAAAGAAGTACCAGGAATGACCGTCAACCGTTATTGTGCTTCTGGTTTGGAAACGATTTCCATTGCAGCGGCTAAAATTAATGCGGGCATGGGACATATGTACGTAGCCGGCGGTACAGAAAACATGAGTGTCATTCCAATGACCGGTTATAAATTGGCACCTTCTTATAAAGTAGCGAGTAGCGTACCAAATTACCTAGCAAGTATGGGTTTAACCGCTGAGGCGGTAGCCAACAAATACAACATCAGCCGGGAGGCAGCGGATGAGTTCGCTTACAACTCCCATGTAAAAGCAGCAGCAGCCATAGATGGTGGCCGTTTTAATGAGCAGATTGTACCTGTAGAAGTAACCGAAGTTTTTGTAAAAAACAACAAACGCCAAGAGCATACTTTTACCGTTGCTATGGATGAAGGTGTACGCAGGACCACAACAACGGAAGCCCTAGCTAAACTGCGTCCCGTATTTGCCCAAGGAGGTGTGGTAACTGCAGGTAATTCTTCTCAGACTTCAGATGGTGCTGCCTTTGTTTTGGTGGTGAGTGAAGCCATCGTTAAACAATTTAACCTGGAGCCCATCGCACGCTTAGTAGGTTGTGCAGTTGCGGGTGTCGAACCCTTATACATGGGTATTGGTCCTTGTGCTGCTATTCCAAAAGCATTGAAACAAGCGAATCTAAAGTTAAATGATATTGATTTAATTGAGCTAAACGAAGCCTTCGGTGCACAATCTTTGGCCGTGATACAAGAAGCTGGTTTAAATCCAGACATCGTTAATGTTAATGGCGGTGCTATTGCTTTGGGACATCCACTAGGTTGTACGGGAGCGAAATTATCTATTCAGTTATTTGATGAGATGCGCAAACGCAATCAAAAATACGGAATGGTTACTGCTTGTGTCGGTGGTGGACAAGGAATTGCCGGCATTTATGAGTTCTTGAATTAATGAGTTGAAGAAGTGATGAGTTGTTGTATCAAATGTAAGGCTGCGATTAAAAATCAATAAGAAATAATTGCGATTGACTTTCTACGCTCACCCTGCCCTAAAGGAAATCCGCGCACTTGGCTTCCTTTAGGATCGAGGTGCAGGCGGGGAAACAGCCTTACATTATTATCACTACCATCACTTCTACAATTAGCCAAATTATAAAGAAGGCAAGCGTTTCACCAAATGCTCCTTAAAGCGTCGACTAATCGGTACCTGATATTTTCCGATTGAAAGGATACTTTCCTGTAAATCTACTTCTTCTACCCTATTCAGATTTACAAAATAAGAGCGATGCGTTTGTAAAAACTGTGCTGCGGGAAAATGGTTTAGGAGCTCGCCCAGACCTATTCTAATCACGAATTTTCGGTCTTTAGTATGCAAGGTAGAATACTGGCCATCTGCCTCTCCGTAATAAATATCTGGCACGTAAACTTTCACCAGTTTATTCCGGACTTTGATAAACAAGAAATTTCCTGCAACAAAATCTTCTATCCATTCTTCCGATTCAGTGGCCTGTTTTGAACTTCCGAGTTGTTGCACTGCTAACTCAATGGAACGTTGGAGCTGTAGTTCATCAAAAGGTTTAAGTAGGAAAGCCACCGGACCGGTTTTTAAGGCCCGATCAAAGGTTGCTTTATCTCGAAAACTGGTGATAAAAATGATGGGCGTAAGTTGCTTTTCGTTAATTTTTTCTGCTAGCTGGATACCGTCCAATTCGCCAGCGATATTAATATCCATTAAGATTAGGTCGGGAGATTTAATGAACATTTGCGCTAAAGCAGCCATACTATTGTCTACACTAATCAAATGCTCATACCCTAAGTCCTCGATGAGTAACTCCAGACGATCCGCGAAGATGGCTTCGTCCTCTACAATCATTATCTTAAAATCTGCCATATTAAATTTTGGTCATCAAAAATTTAAAGGTACTCCCTACGCCTACTTGACTTTCTATGCTCAATTCCTGGCCGTGTAAGCCTAGAAGTTCTTGACAAAGCATTAATCCAAGTCCAGTTCCTTTTTCACCTTGTGTTCCTCTCCTACTTTTCTTATCCAATTTATATAAATGGGCTAGTTCTTCAGAAGGAATACCGACCCCTGTGTCTTTTACCTGAAACTCCACTTCGGATTCATGTTCTATCACCTTCAATTCGATGGTACCATTTTGATCGGTAAACTTCAAGGCATTGCTTAATAAATTACGCAAAACGGTACTAAAAGCACTTTCATCAGCAAAAATACTGGTAGCCGTATTAACCTGTGTCTTTAGATCAATTTGCTTAACCTCCGCAAGCGGTTCAAACAACTTTATGGTTCGGTCAATAGTATCAACAAGATTAATCTTCTCTGGTTGATAAGGTAGTTGGTTGGTTTGTAATAGGGCCCAATTTAGCAAGTTATCTAAGAGCGTATTTAAACGGCCTGCTGTTTCATCAATAAGACTTGACAAACGCTCCAATTTCTCCGTTTTACCTTTTTTTAAATAAAAATTCATTTGTTTACCTACGCCGTCTAAAGCAATAATTGGGCTACGAATATCGTGTGCAATAATACCGAAGAAGCGGTCTTTTGTGGTATTCAATTCTTGTAGTTGGGTGTTCTGGGTTTGTAAGGCTGCCTTAGTTTGCCTTAACTGAATGAATAAGTAGCCGCCAATCAACAAGATTAAGAATAAAGCTCCTGCCAATAACAAATATTGTTGATTCCGACTGCTAAGTGCTTGTGCCCTAAGCTCTGCGATTTCTTGCTCTGCTTGATAAGCCTTCACATTCTGACGAACCTGTTCTTCTCGAATGATGGACTGGGTTTGTTCATTTAGTATGCTATCCTGGTATCCTTCATAAGCTCTATAAAAAAGGAGTGCTTTTTGAAAATCGCCCTGGGCTTCATAACTCTCAGAGAGCGAAGCATTGGCTTGACTTATTAAATCACTTCTTTTTATCGTTTGAGCAATATTTAGCGATTTTTCAGCCGTTTGGCTAGCAGCAACAAAGTTTTCTTGTTTTTGGTAAATATCTGCTATTCCCAGTAACGCTTCTGCCTCGAGTGCCTGATCATTAAGAGATACTGCGATATCAACGACTTGTTCTAGTTTTATGCGCGCTGTCACATAGTCCTCTTCTTTCATGAGGTTTCTTGCTTCTTCCCGGTAGATGGCCGCCACCAAGGACTGATCTTTCATGGCATTAGCCATTTTAAAAGCCTCTTGCAGCAGTTTTTTACTTTTGCCAAGCGATTCTTCAGAATAGGCACTAGCTTGTTTGATCGCTACTTTTAAGTATCGGATGGTATCTTGGTTCGATTTAAAATAATTTAATGCTTGAGCATAAGCTTTGGTCGCCTGTTTCTTTTCTTCAATTTTCACAAAGACATCCCCCAATAAGATTTGGGTGTCCATTTGGTCTCGCAGCAAACCTAAGTCTTCAAAATTCCGACCAGATTCCTGCAAATAGCGAATGGCCTTTTGATAGTCTCCAATTTTAGGATAGAAGGCTCCTAATTTACCAGCGGTCCAAGCTAGGTGATCACCAATATCTTGTTGGGCGTTGTCAAATAGTTCGTAAGCTTTTAGCAAATTTTCTTCCGTCTCCTTTAGCCGTCCCATTTTTTCATAAGTTCCTGCCAAATAAACTAAGGTTTGACCTAAATTAAAGATACCACCATCCATATACATGGCACTTACCCTACCTAGTCGATGATTAATGTCCGGTTGGGTGGCAACCTTACGAAAGATG
>CAXIDD010000206.1:0-8336 GCA_964021975.1 uncultured Saprospirales bacterium
GACTCAATGATTTATTGAGGCACCTTATCGGAATCGTGGAATGTTTGAGCAAGCTTTGAAGGTTTTAGCACCCAGCACACGCTTTGGAATAGCTTTGGATCTGACTGCACCAGAAGAATATGTAAAAACATTCCGGATTAAAGATTGGCCAAAAGAAAAATGGCCAGAGCTTCATAAGCGTCCGGCCATTTTTCTTTTATTAGCTTAAGTCTATACGCTTAGCTATTTGATTCCCAGGCTTGCTTTTACATCAGCCATAATATCTACAGATTCGGACGCATACATCACTGCATTAAACATGCTGGTATCGAAAACCATCGTCATGCCTCGCTTTTTGGCAACGTCTGCAATTGCTTTTTCAACTTGATCAAAAATTGGTTTGAGCAAAGTCTCTCTCTTTTGGGTGATTTTTTCTTTTATCTCAGCCTCAAAAGCTTGTAGCTTAACTTGCTCTTCGGTAATTGTTTTTTCTGCTGCTTCTTGTTGTATCCGAGATAATTTTCCGGCTTGTATATCATTAACAATAGTCGCGTATTGATCTTGTAGTTTTTTCGCTTTTTCTTGCCCTTGAGCGATTAGCTGGTCGCTATAGGCTTTGATCTCTGCATCTGCAGCTTTTGTAGCAGGCATAGCAGATACAATATTCCCTAAATTAAGATGGCCGTACTTTTGTGCCCAGCTGATTTGTAGGCTGATTAAGATAGCTATGGTTAGAAGGACTGCTTTTCTCATTGCTGTTTACTTTTTTGTAAAGGTAGATTTCTTGCTGATCCTTATCTAAATTTTAACGAAAGTTTAGGACTTATTGACTTTGATAAAAAAGGGGGAGGCTTATTTTTTAAAACAAAAAGAAACAATTTGTTTTATTTATTAAATAATTTGTTTTAAATTGCACTTGTGATCAGGATGATAAAACCTATTGTGTAAAAGAACAACTTTCTCAATATTAAACACAAGTGCAATGATAATCAGGAGTCAAAACAATTTCAGGTATTTAAGATTAGTTAGATGGCTTAACGAGCATTGGTTTCGTTCTACCATTTTGGTGGTATTTGCCTATGCACTCTACCAAAAAGATATATCAATTAATTTAGGATGGGATAGTCCTGAAACTGTAGCGGCCACTCAAATAGCTCAGCCGGTGAATCAAAGAATGGGGGACGTCGCTGCTTTTGTAAAAAAGCCAAACCCACCCAAACGATCTGCAGCGGCTACTCGGAAATTAGCACAGCAGCAGAAATATATCGACACCTATTCAGCAATTGCGCAAAAAGAAATGGAATTATATGGTATTCCCGCTAGCATTACCTTAGCGCAGGGTTTGTTAGAAAGCAATGCAGGAGAGAGTAAATTAGCGACTCACAACAACAATCATTTTGGAATTAAGTGTTTTTCCAAGACCTGTCGTAAGGGACATTGTAGCAATTTCACGGACGATAGTCACAAAGACTTTTTCAGAGTTTACAAAAATACGCCAGAAAGTTATCGTGCTCATTCGAAATTATTGAGCACTGGCAGGTATCGTCATTTGCTAGATTATGGGACCGCAAACTATGAAGCTTGGGCCCGTGGACTACAAAAGGCCGGTTATGCGACCGACCCTTCCTACTCCAAGAAAATAATACAGCTCATAAATGATCTAGAACTGTATTATTTTGATCAAAATTGACTTATGCTAAATTAAACATAGTCAAAAATGGTGATATTAATTGCCCGAGTTCCCTTATCGGTAGTTTCCGTTTCGAACTCTACAACATCACCTTGTTCTATTTCCATGTAACCAGATTCATGTAAATCTGAAACATGAAGAAAAACATCTTTTTCACCATTTTTTGGGCTGATGAAACCGTAGCCTTTTTCGGCGTCGAACCACTTAACTGTACCTTCTTTCATAATTAAGATAAAAAATTAATAAATATTGATTTAAGAAAACCGAGTGGATAAGAGAAGTTAGATATGGAGGAATCTCAAAATGAGTTATGCGTACGCGTAAGCACTCCAGAAGAAAAAACTATAACTATAAGCAACTGACCAGCTCGGTAAATATTACATTTTTATAACAGGGCTTAAGCGAAATTGTTGAGTCTAAAAAATCAAAAAGTGCGTTTTTATCAAATATGTTTTTTTATTGACAATTCCGCAGGAAAATAATTGGAAAATGGGTAGGTATTCAAGGAAGTCAAATTAACAAGTAAGTAATACGCTTAAGCTTTAGCAAAGATACAACTAATAAAGTTACTAAATCTCTAAAAATCCGTTAAAGTTTTGATTTTTTTTAATGTGTTTGGCCAATTCGCCAACCCACCCAACTACAAACGGCACAAAGTACGCCGCCCCAAAGGATATCGATTGGAACGATTGGCCAAGGCCAATCGGCGAGTACCGCCTTGTTGGTCAATTCATAGGTAGCATAAGTAAGAAGTCCCAAAAAGAAACCGGAACGTAGAACGAAACCCGCACTTTTTTGCAAGTTGGGCCAGACACAAAAATAAACGAGGCCCAAAAGGAAAAATGGATAAAAAATACCCGCAGCAATCCAATCCGGTTGCTCTGCCATCAAATGACCAATTTGTTGCTGATAAATACCTGGTGCTATCAAACCAAGCCACAAGCCATCTAAAATTAAGAAAGTTAAAAAAGAGGCACCGTAAATCTTTAATTTTTCCATAGCTATAGTTACGTTTTTTACACTAAAAAAAAGAAAGCTTAGCTTTTGTTTAAAACTTTTTAAACAACTTCTTAAATTAAATCAAGTTACTTAAGCTATTAAAACTATTTTTGCAAAGTAAGCGGTGTCCATTTGGATACTTTCTACTGTACTCAATTCTTTATGAAAGGTCTTCTTGTGAAGCATTTGATACCAGATTTTATTCAGGCACAATTCGATAAATTCCAATACAATGGGAATTTACAGGCCTGTGTGCTCTTCATTGATCTTTCTGGATTTACACCCTTGACGGAGTCCTTGATGAATAAAGGAACTACCGGCGTAGAAGAATTGTCAAATATCTTAAACGAAATATACGAGCCACTTGTAGAGCTAGTCTATAGTCGAGGGGGCACTATTCCTTATTTTGCGGGGGATGCCTTTGTAGCCATTTTCCCATTAGAGGAAGGACATATTTCAGCAGCAGCCGTAAAAAATCTTTGGGAAACGGCTATCGCTGCTCGAGCCTATTTCGTAGCCCGTAATTTTAAATTTGGAGACTTTACCATTGGCCTGAAAATTGGCTTATCTGCTGGCGCCGTAGAATGGGGTATTGTAGGACGCAATAATCGAGCTTTTTACTTTCGAGGGAAATCTATTGATGATAGTGCTGAAGCACAAGAAAAGGCCAAAGACAAGCCTTTTAGTATTGTTTTTGATCAAGTCATCCATGGTCTTTTGGACCAGGAGACACTCAATGCCAGCACCCTGATTGAGCCAGGCTTTTATTATATTAACAACGATTATCAACCGGAGATTCCCACTTTTCCAAACGCCATTCTACCTGGCCTAGAGCGCGAAGTACTTACTCAATTCCTGCCAAAATCCGTGATTGATTACAATCAAGACGGCGAATTTAGAACGGTAACTTCCATTTTTATTTCCTTTGAAGGGATAGATAGTCATCGCCTTTTAAATCGTTTTGCTGGGGTAGTACTCGAATTAATCAATAATTTTTCAGGCTATTTTAAAGAGATAGAATTTGGTGATAAAGGAGGTGTTATCGTTTGCTTTTTTGGGGCACCTGTTTCTTTTGAAAATAATGTAGATCGAGCCTTGGAGTTCGTTTATGCTCTTCGAAACGAATTGCAGGGACTTAAAGAAAAGTACGGTCTTTTATACAGAGTTGGGATGACCAATGGGACCGCTTATACGGGTATCATTGGTGGAGAAGAGCGCAGTCAATACGCCGCCGTAGGTAATCGAGTAAATCTAGCTGCTCGCTTAATGATGTTTGCAGATTGGAATGAAACTCTTGTGGACGAAGCCATTTATAAAAATAAAAACTTCCGATTTCAACCTAAAGGTGCTATAAAATACAAAGGGATTACTGGACAAATCCCGACCTATAAATTGATCGGTAAAAAGGATGCGCCTCAGTCAGACTACGAAGGGCAATTGTTGGGCCGAGATGAAGAAATGCAAGCTCTGATCAATTTTTCTGCGCCCCTTTTTGAAAAAGAACCCGCAGGAATTGCCTATATCTTCGGAGAGGCCGGAATCGGAAAAAGCCGATTGGCATATGAGTTGAAAAAAGCTTTGGTCAGTACAACTAAAATACAGTGGTTTACCTGCCAAGCTGATGAGATTTTACGTAAATCCTTTAACCCCTTTATCTTTTTTCTGCGCAGTTACTTCAATCAATCTGCCGATGACTCTTCGGATAGCAACCTAGAACGATTTGAAGAACGGTTTGAAGACTTATACTATCGATTGACGCTCACGGAGGGAGAAGATATCCAGGCACTGCGGTCGGAGTTGGTCCGTACCAAATCTATCTTAGGTGCTTTGATTGGTATCGTCTATTTTGATTCTTTATGGGAACAGTTAGATGCCAAAGGGCGCTACCAAAATACCATCTTAGCCATTATTAATTTATTGCTTTGTGAAGCCTCTTTCAAACCGACCGTGATTGAGATTGAAGATGCACACTGGCTAGAAGCTAACTCCCTGGAGTTAATGAATGAATTGGTCCGTCAAATTAAGCAATACCCAATTGTATTGTTGATTTCTTCCCGATATTTCGACAGTGGTGCAAAACCTGAATTCTTTTATGATGACCTGTTAGAAGAATTTAAAATCAACTTCTTAGAAATTAACTTGAATTTCCTGGAAGAGGAAGCAGCCCGCTCTATGGCTGAAATTAAGTTGAACGGAAAGGTTAGTGACTATTTCTTTGAGGTGTTAAAACGCACAACCAATAGCAATCCATTTTACCTGCAACAATTGCTGGAATATTTTATTGAGCAAGATTTTCTGACACAAAAGGATGGCGCCTGGGTCATGCGTAATGAGAAAATCCAGGTGTCTGATTCGGTTAATACCATCTTGACCGCTAGGATTGATCGTTTATCTCCGATGGTAAAAGAAACCGTAAAGACTGCTGCCGTGATTGGACGGGAGTTTGATGTTTCCATTCTTTATGAGGTGATGCGTTATAATGAAGAATTTTCTACTTACCCGGGCAACGCTAAAAATCTATTACTTGAGCAGATTGATATTGCCGAGCAAGGACAGATCTGGCAAGAATTGAGTGATCAGCGCTATATTTTTAAATATTCTTTATTGAGAGAGGCTGCTTACAGTATGCAGCTACGGACGCGCCTACAGACGCTACACCGCCTTACGGCCCAAGCGATTGAAAAGAATTACGCGGGCAAATTGGAGGCCCGTTACGTAGATTTAGCCTTTCATTACGAACGCGCTAATATTTTTGATAAAACTTGTGACTATTTAAGGAAAGCAGCTGATTTTGCCCGAAACAATTATCAAAATCAACGGGCGCTGGATTATTATGAGCAACTTTTGGCCAAACTAGGCAATCAGGCAGCTCTTTTGCACCAGATTAAAACTTATTTAAAAAAAGGAAAGATTCTGGAGCTGATTGGAGAGTGGGATAAGTCAGAAGCGGCCTATTTACAAGCGCTGGAATTGGCTAAAAAAGATAGAGATGCACTCTTATTAGGACAAGCTCATAATCGACTTGGAAGTGTAAAATTACTAAAGGGTGATTACGTTGAAGGGAACCGATACCTTACCGCAGCAGAGCAATTATTCGAATCCATAGACGATATGCAGGGAATTGCAGAGGTCAAAGGTAACTTAGGTAATTTGAATTTCCGACAAGGGCAATACAAAGCAGCAAAGGAAAACTTCCTGGATAGTATTCAATTGTTTCAGGCGCATAGTCGGGAGCCCGTCAATCCCCAAATTGTCTCTAATCTGGGATTGACGTATATGAATCAAGGTGCTTATGATGAAGGTATTGCCTTACAGAGAAAACATTTGGCCATCTACGAAAAGCATAAAGATAAAAGGGGAATGGCTACCATTTTTACCTTTATGGGAATTGTATTTCTAGAAAAAGGAGAGTACGATCAAGCCTTAGAGAGTTTTCAAAAAGGCCTGGAGCTCAATATGGAATTGGGGAATAAACAATTGACGGCTATTGCCATTGGGAATACAGGGATTGTCTACGAACGTAAAGGCGACTTTACCAAAGCGATGGAACACTACGAACGTGATCTCAAAATCTGTGAAGAGCTGGGAGACAAACAAGGAACTGCCATTGCACTGGGATTAATTGGGCAATTACTCAATATACAGGGCGCTTTTTATCAGGCCATTGAATATTTGCAGAAGGATCTGATGATTTGTGAGGACTTAGGTTATCAAAAAGGGATCGCCAAGGCGGTCAATACACTAGGAGATGTTTTTTATTATCTAGAACAATACGATCGAAGCATATATTTCTATGATCGTGCCATTAGTGTGACTCGTAATATTGGAAATAAATTAGTCTTAGGACTGAGTCTAGTGGAAAAAGGAACGGTACTATTAGAAACCTCAGATAAGGCTACTTTAATCCAGGTGACAGAAGAAGCACAGGCCCTAGCCAAGGACCTAGGAAATCTCGACTTGGTTTTTGAGGCGGAGTTGTTGGCCGCCAAAGTCATGATTCAACAAGAAAAAACAGCACAAGCCAAAGAGCAATTGCTGCAATTACAGCAACGGTTTTTAGGTATTGATCAACAGGCACCCACCTTTTTTGAACTCCATTTAATTGAGCCTGAAAATGAAACTTACCGCCGCCAGGCACTACAGCTTTACGAAACCCTCTACGAAGCTACTCCTAGATTTACCTACAAAAGTAGGATTGAATTACTACGAGGAGGAGACTAAATACCAACGCTGATCAAAGCCTATGAAAGCCAAACTTTCCATAATGATGTTTTTTCAGTTCTTTATCTGGAGTGCTTGGTACGTTTCAGCCGGAACTTATTTAATTCAAAAACTTAATTTCAGTGGCACCCAAATTGGGTGGATTTATGGGACTTTTGCTATTTCCGGGCTGATCTCACCATTCCTTTCTGGTATTTTAGCAGACCGATTTTTTTCTACTGAAAAGTTGTTGGCCTGGTTTCACTTGATTGGAGGCGGTCTATTGTTAGCACTGGCTTTTATCGAGGATTTCGGTTGGTTCTACTTGGTTGTGTTGTTACACACCTTCGTATACATTCCAACGACCGCCTTAAGTAGCTCCATTACCTTTCATCACATCGAGGATCGGACTAAAGATTTTGCTTTAATCCGGGTTTGGGGGACAGTCGGTTGGGTATTGGCAGGTTTTTTGGTTGGTTATTTAAAATGGGAGACCACTGTTTTCCCTTTTTTATTGGCGGGTTTTTCTGCGATTGCTTTAGGGATATTCTGTTTCTTTTTACCCAAAACACCACCTTTATTATCGGCTAAACGAAGTTCTTTAAGGGCTATGCTGGGCTCAGAGTCAGGAAAGATTTTGCTGAACCGGGCTTTTTTAGTCTTTTTGATTGGAATTACCTTAATTCGGATTCCAGCTTCTTTTTATTATAGTTTTGTCAATCCATTTCTATTTGAAATTGGGGTGCCTAACCCCTCCAGTAGAATGGCTTTGGGACAGGTCGCTGAAATTTTATTAATGTTATCCTTACCTTTTGTTTTGCGTAAAACGGGCCTCAAACCACTATTGGTATTTGGTATGTTTGCCTGGGGGCTGCGGTATGTTTTATTCGCTTATGGGAATGCAGATGATTTGGTATGGATGGTTTACATTGGTATTCTTTTACATGGAGTGACTTACAACTATACCTCTTTGGTCGGGCAAATTTACGTGGACCAATCCGTTCCGGCAGAACTTCGGGCCAGCGCCCAGGGATTCATGGTGTTTATCACCACAGGTTTTGGCCCTTTGGTTGGAGCTTATTTGGCGGGGGCTGTTGTGGAGCACCATACCATTAGTCCAGCGGTACACAATTGGTTGGGTATTTTCTGGGTACCAGCGGCTGTTGGATTATTGACGGCTATTTGGTTTTTATTTGCCTTTCGGCCAAAAGTAAAATCAGATGGCGAGATGTCGAAATAATCAAGAGTGCCATAGCTTCCTATACTCACCATCTCCATCATACATTCCAGCTTGTTTTTTGGTATTGAAAACACGGTCCCTTGGATCATTGCCTACACCCGCTGCATACATCCAGTTGCCATAATTGCTGGCTACATCATAATCTACTAGTAGGCTTTCAAACCAAGCTGCACCCATGCGCCAGTCTAATTTTAGTTGATGGACCAAATAAGAAGCTACATTCTGACG
>CAXIDD010000207.1:0-8331 GCA_964021975.1 uncultured Saprospirales bacterium
TTTACCAATACAGCCACTGAATTAGATCTTAAAAATCCATGGACAGTTTCTCTGAGCCTTGGAATTAAGTTCTTTAATTTGAGCTCTGGCAGAGCCCAAGTTACGGTTGTCCCGTAGTAATTTGTCAATTCTACCTTTTTGAGAAGTCAACTCTTCTTTTTGCTTTTCAATCAGTGTGTTGAGTTCTTCATTACTACCACGCATTTCTTCTAAATCAGAAAGTGCTTGGTAATAGTCTTTTTCTAACTCTGCTTTGAGCTGCTCGACTTCCGTATTTTTAGATTCGAGGGTATTGCCCTTAGCATTGGCTTTACTCCACATTACCCCCATCACAATGGCCAGTATGAAAAAGACGGCCGCAGCGGCGATAGCTGCATTTAAATACGTTTTTTGATTTGCTTTTGAATCATTTGTCATGATCAAGATTTTTAAAATGTTTAAATTGATTTTCGTTTGTGCCCATGAAACGTTGAGGCAAAAACAAAAATTGTGATTTCTCTGTCAGAATTAATACTTTTAATATTCTCTTAAGTAATATTGAGTACCATGATTGATGGAATAGATCTTGCAAATATTCTTTTCTTAGATATTGAAACCGTATCGACCCAGTCTAGCTATGATCAGCTATCTGAAGACTTCCAGGGACACTGGAAACACAAAGCACGACAGCAACTTCGGCTCCCGCCGGAGGAGATGACAGAAGAGCTGGTCGAACAAGCTTACTTGGACAAAGCAGCTATCTTCGCTGAGTTCGGCAAGATCGTATGTATTTCAGTGGGTATTATGCACCGGGATAAGCAAGACCAGCGATTGCGCCTGCGCTTAAAATCCTATGCAGATGATGATGAAAAAAAATTATTGGAAGACTTCAGTACCCTTTTGAGTCAATATTATGCCAATAAATACCTTTGTGGTCATAATATTAAGGAATTTGATATCCCATACATTTGCCGACGCATGCTGGTCCATCAGATGGACTTTCCACCAGCTTTGCAAATACAAGGTAAGAAACCCTGGGAGACCAAACACCTATTGGATACTTTAGAGCTCTGGAAATTTGGTGATCGGAAAAATTTCACTTCTTTAAAAGTCTTAGCTACCCTACTTGATTTCCCCAGTCCCAAAGATGATATAGACGGCAGTCAAGTAGGCCGAGTTTACTGGGAGGAGCAGGACCTAAATCGAATTGCCTTCTATTGTGAAAAAGACGTATTGGCTACGGTACAGTTGTTTCTAAGGTTTCGACGGATGCCGATTCTGGTTGATGACCAGGTGGCTCACGTTGATAGAACCAAAGACTAAGAAGCTACCGCACTGGGTTCTCCACATTCTTCTACCAGCCAGGACCGATTGATCACATTCTCTGTACTGAGTACTTTCTCTCGAAGAGCTGCCAGCTTTTGCCGGACTTCAGATTTAGAGAAAGCATGGTACTGATGTTTGAGTAGTACCAATTTTTTAACCAATTTTAAAAAGTTGATATAACCTTTTTTCTGGTCTGAGGTCATTTGATTATTCCGGAGTACATAAATACGGAAGGTATCAATCAAGCCTAGCATCGCTTCGGTATCTTCTAATTTATAATAAGTCCGCAACAAAAGGAAGGAAGAACTCAAGTGGTATTTTACATCTGTATACTGTACATGTAGCAAATTGGATAAAACCTCTTGGTACTTTCCTTTTGTATAATAAAGGTTAGCAAGATTGTATTTATAGGCATTTTCTCGTTGACTGGCCGGTAATTTATCTTTATGCTCGTTAATGAATCGCTCTGTCCAATCAAAACGTTTTAATTTTGCACCAAGCGTTACAATATTTTTATAATTCCATTCCGTAAGGATGTCATTTTGAAAGATAACCTCACTTTCGAGTCCTTGTTGGTATAGTTCGAATAACTCCTCTTGATAAGCACTCTTCCCTCGGTTAATCTGTAGGATACAATAGTTATTGGTAAAGTTGTAAAGGTCTTCTTTCTCCAGCTGGGAAAATTGGTCTACTTTTTCAACCAATAATTCTTTCAATTTTAGATAATAATAATTGTCCTCCGTGCTGCGTAAGCTCATTAGAATTGTATAGTAAAGATGGATGGAGTTATCGCTTTTAAATTCCTCCTTATGATCTTGTAAGTATTGTACGATATCATCTAATAGTGACCAATCATATTTAGCATTCATGAGTAGATGATGCGCATAAAGATGACAGCTATTTTTCAATTTTTCAAGAATATAATAGCGGTCTAAGTGATTCATCATCGTCTGCAAGGAGGTTGATTTTGAACGATTCACATAAGTACTACTGTAATATCCTAGCATATTATTCATCCTATAATTGACATAATAATAGGTGTCATCTTGGGAAGTCCTAGCGCTGAGATGCTTCTGCAATTGTTTGGACCGGTTTTTTAACAAGTCAAATTGCTTGCGCTTAAAGGCCGTTTCAATGGTCATTAATTCTCCCATTAGTGGATTTTCATCAAGGTAGGAAATGGCATAAAAGCGGTGGAGCAATTTTTTTAGGTTAGCTAAGAGGTTATGTATTTTTTGCTCTTGATATTTTTTATTTGGGAAGAGTTGGTCGTATACACTTTTTTTCTCCAGCTTAACATATTTTCGATTGGCCTGCTTAACAATGATGTTGAGCAATTCTATTGTTTTTTCATGCTGATTAAATATCGGCGATTGTACAAATTGTACGAATTTATCCCGCTCTTTAGCAGAAAAAGCAAAAATATACTGGACTATTTTACTCTCTTCCATATTAAAAAAATCAATTTAAACCCAGAAAATAAGTTTAAATTTAGCACATTTAATTGAAAAACAGCAATTTATGAAAATTAAATTCCAAAATACAGGCCAGTAATAAGTGTTTTTGTACTTAAAGAAAAAAAAGGAAAGGCTGATATTTGAATTATCATAAGAAGAAAAACAGTAAAGACAACCTAATATTTAAATTTAAAAAGCGGCTTACTACTGACGAATAATCCTAATTATACAGTAAGCTAAAGACACTAATTTCATTTATAATCTCATGAGTGCGTTAAAGAGGATCGTAAAGTAAATTTACGATCCTCCCTATTTTTACCATTCTCAATTGGCACTCTTTTTTTGTAGATAGACTCTCCGACCAAGCTCTGGTCATTCTCTTTTCAAAAGCCATTTAATTTCAAGCTCAAACATAAATACGGCACTTTAAAAGACAGGTTGCAAAAAAAACTAATATTTTTTGCGAACCATCTCTTTTTTTTAAGCGGAATTAAGGCCTTCAAAGCTTTTTTTCTGTTTTTTTTTATCTTTTTTTTACATTAAAAATAAACATTTAAACCCAGTTCATACTTAAAATAAAATCATAAATAAATGACAATCAATATTTTAGCTACTGAATGACACTCAAAACCAGACCAGTAATATAAGTTTTTGTACTTAGCAACGGTGAGAAAAAATGAGACATTTGTATTGTAAGCAAAAAGAAATAAATAATACGACGACTAATTGAAATACTTACGAAGCAAGGGATATAATCACTCGAACGAAAAGAAGTGACATTTTATAATCTCATGAGTAATTTTCGGATATCAAAAGAGATATCCGTTGGTATGTAGATAGCCTCTCAAAGCTCTTTTTGAAAGCCGGTTAGGATTCCTAGCCGGTCTTTTTTTTGCTCAAAAATCAAAAATAAGCTATTTTTTGCGAAAGTTCAAGTTGGATAAGCTTTGATTTTTTTGTAAATCGCCACAAAACTGAATCTAATGAAAAAACATTTAGTGGCGCCTTCCCTATTGGCCGCAGATTTCACGCAACTAACCAAAGAGATAGAATTAATCAATCAAAGTGAGGCAGATTGGCTTCACCTTGATGTTATGGATGGTCGTTTCGTTCCAAATATTACATTTGGCATGTTTATCATAGATGCCATTCAAAAAATATGCACCAAACCTTTGGATGTTCACTTAATGATCGAAGATCCTGGTCGCTATATTGAAGCCTTCCGAAAAGCCGGAGCATCTGTAATTACCGTACATTATGAAGCCTGTAAGCACTTACACCGGACCATACAACAAATCAAGGACTGCGGTGCACAGGCAGGAGTAGCCTTGAACCCTCATACCCCCGTTCATCTCCTTGAAGATGTATTAGAAGACTTGGATATGATTTGTCTTATGTCTGTGAACCCAGGCTTTGGAGGCCAAAAATTCATTTATCGGACGATCCCAAAAATTAAACAATTAAGAGAAATGGCAACCATTCGCAACTTATCACCACGAATCGAGATTGATGGAGGAGTTGGCTTACAAAATGCAGAACGTATTTTACAAGCAGGAGCCGATGTTTTGGTAGCAGGTAGCGCTGTTTTTAAATCCAAAGATCCTATCGCAACCATCAAAACCCTCAAAGAAATCGGGACACTACCTTATATGGCTTAGCCGCTATTGCTTTTTCAATCGTAATGCCGACATTTATATTCATAAGATTGCGCTGGCCAACAAGAATTCTATGGATTCTTCGTTGGAAGGAAAAAGCCTCTTAACTTTAGTTTATGAAACAAATTTTACTGATTAGCTGCCTATTAAGTCTTCCAGTACTTCTATGTAGTCAAGCACGTGCTACCATCACCGGACGAGTTGTAGATGCCGAAACAGATGTCCCAATTGAATTGGTGACCATTTACGTAGACAGCACCAATACTTACACCGAAACAGCCCGTAATGGCCGTTACAGCATCGAAGTACCGGTAAATATCCCTTTTAAATTGATATTCACACGCATTGGCTACAAAGAGTCTCCGATTGCGATCAGCCCCATGGCAAGTGGTACTAGACGGCAATTAGATATCGCTTTAGCGCCACAAGAATCAGATCTAGAAGTAGTGGTACGCGCCAGCAAGCTCCAACAAGCGGGCATGGTACGCGAAGATGTAGAACAATTAAAACTTTTGCCCAGTACTAGCGGGAACTTAGAAAGTATTCTACCACATATTGCTTTGGGTACCAGCTCGGGAACGGGTGGAGAACTGTCCTCTCAGTATAATGTCCGCGGTGGTAATTACGATGAAAATTTGGTCTACGTCAATGACTTTGAGATCTATCGGCCACAGCTGATCAGAGCGGGCCAACAGGAAGGGTTAAGCTTTCCCAATATTGACCTTATCAGCAATCTATCTTTTTCTTCTGGTGGCTTTGAAGCCCGTTATGGTGACAAACTCTCCTCCGTCTTGGACATTAAATACAAGCGCCCTGATAGTTTGCGGGGTTCATTTAGTGGGAGTTTATTGGGGGCATCGACTCATTTGGAAGGGAGCTTTAACGTCGGAAAAGATAGTTACCAAAAATTGCGATACCTCATTGGCGCACGGTATAAAAATACGAGGTATGTCTTGGGCAGCCTAGATGTGCAAGGAGAATATACCCCTAACTTCACCGATATTCAGACCTACATCACCTATGATATTACCAGGGATTTACAAGTTGGATTCCTAGGAAACTTCAACCAGTCGGTTTATGATTTTAGGCCCACGGAGCGCAATACAGGCTTTGGATTAGTCAACTTCGCCCTACAACTCTTTAGTGTTTTTGAAGGTCAAGAATTAGATCGATTTACAACTGCCTTAGGGGGACTTTCTCTAACCTATATTCCAGACCGTGACCGAAATCCCTTGTTCTTAAAATTACTCGGCTCTACTTATCGGTCGGATGAAAATGAGGCATTTGATATTTTAGGTAGCTACAGCTTGCGTCAAATCGATTCTAATTTAGGGAGTGGAAACTTTGGAGAAGTAGTAGCAGAATTAGGGACCGGTACCCAACAGCAATATGTCCGTAACTTCCTAAATGCTGAAGTCACCAATCTAGAGCACCGTGGAGGTATTGAGCTACAGGTTGATCACAATACCATTGATGTAACGAGTAGTCATTTCCTACAATGGAGTGCTAAGTTCCAACAAGAATTAATCGATGATAGCATCAATGAGTGGGAACGTTTAGATTCAGCGGGCTTCTCTCTTCCTTATGATCCATCAGAAGTACTTTTAGCAAGTGTACTAAAAACCAGAAACCTCCTCAATTCAAATCGACTTTCTGCCTTTTTTCAAGATACGTACACTTTTAGAAATGAGAATAAAGGAGAATTAAGAATCTCAGCGGGTGCCCGACTCTCCTACTGGGATTTAAACCAGGAATTATTGGTTTCTCCTCGAGCGCAGTTATTGTACAAACCACTTCAAGGCAAAAGAGATGTATCTTATCGATTAGCTGGAGGAATTTACAACCAGCCTCCTTTCTATCGCGAAATGCGTAGACCAGATGGCACTGTTAATACTGATTTAAGAGCTCAAAAGTCTGCTCATATTGTAGGGGGCATGACGCTGGATTTTTATTTAGGGAAAAAGAACCCAAAGAAATTTCGCTTCATTACGGAGGCTTATTATAAATCTTTGTGGGATTTGGTTTCTTATGAAATCGAGAATGTACGGATTCGTTATTCTGGAGAGAATGATGCAACAGGCTACGTTGCGGGGCTAGACCTAAGGCTCAATGGCGAATTTGTTCCAGGAGCAGAATCGTGGATCAATCTTTCCTTTCTAAAGGCCCGAGAGAACCTGACGGGCATACAGCACTTAAGTCGAGAGATTGGACAAGCTGAAGCAACTGAAGTCAACAATGTAGCCAGGCCTACTGATCAATTCATGACCTTGGCGATTTTTTTCCAGGACTATCTAAAAAGTAACGAAAACTTTAAAATGAACCTGAACCTTACAGTTGGTACTGGTCTGCCTTTCGGACTTCAAGGGAACAATCAAATATTCAGAAACACCTATCGGTTTGATCCATATCATCGGGTAGACATCGGTTTTTCTTTATTGTTATATGATCGTAATAAACGGGGTGCAGATAAAAAGCATTTCTTAAGTTTCACCAGAAAAAGCTGGTTAAGTTTAGAAGTTTTCAACCTCATGCAAGTACAAAATCAAGCGGGAAATACCTGGATCAAAACGGTCTTTGACCAACAATATGCCATTCCTAATTACTTAACGTCAAGAAGGATCAATTTAAGAGTTCGGATGGAGTTTTAAATCTTTAAATCGTAAATTGTTGAGATGAAGAATTATTGAATTAAAATAAATTAATCCTTATGACTGATAAACCAGCGCCTAAAAAAAAGAAACTTTCTTTTTTCAAAAAAATAATCCTAGGTATTCTATTGGCTATCATTTTGCTATTTGTGCTGGATCAATTAGGCATTCCAATTGGAAAAATAAGTGAGGATACAGAGATAATTGACCCTTATCAGGGAAGATAGCCAAGCCTATGAAAAGAATATTGGAATTATAAAAGAAAATAGTCTATATTTGCGGCCGGCAAATCCCACCGCTTGATCATCAAGTTACGTGGGGTATGGTTTAATCAAATAACAGAATAATGCCAGTAAAAATTAGATTACAGCGTCAAGGACGCAAGAAAAAGCCATTTTACCACATCGTAGTTGCAGATTCTAGAGCACCACGTGACGGTAAATACATCACTCGTTTAGGTACTTACAACCCAATGACCAAGCCTGCTACCATTGAATTGGATCGCGAGCTTGCTTTTGATTGGTTAATGAAAGGTGCCCAACCTACGGATACTGCTCGTGCCATTTTGAAATTCAAAGGTGTTTATTACAAGAAACACTTGATGCGTGGAGTAGCTAAAGGTGCTATGGGCCTAGAAGAAGCTGAGAAAAAGTACCAGGAATGGTTGGATGCAAAAGAAGAAAAAATTGCTGCTCGTGTTGAGCAATCTGCACAAGAAAAAGTAGAAAGACAAGCACGAACTGCAGGTGTTCACTTAATTGCAGATGCTAAAGCGAAAGCTGCTGAAGCAAAGGCTGCCGCTGAAAAAGCTGCTGCTGAGGCTGCTGCAGCGAAAGCTGCTGAAGAAGCTGCCGCCGCTGCTGCAAAAGCAGAAGCAGAAGCCGCTAAAGCCACAGAAGAAACAGCTGCACCAGAAGCAGAAGCTCCGGCCGCAGAAGAAACTGCACCAGAAGCAGAAGCGCCAGCTGCTGAAGAGGCTACTGCAAGTGATGAAGAAAAATAATTACATGCAGGTGAGCAGATTAGTTTCTGCTTCCTTGACATTGTAAGGTCCTTTAGCTAACTTTAGGACTCAATTAAGACAGGAACTCAACCTGGTAGTGCTTTAAGTTGCACTACCAGGTTTGTTTTTTAAAATATCTAATATTATGTTCGAACTAGATCAGGAATATTTGCAGCAACTGGAAGCGATTGCAACAGAAATCCAGGGCTCCGAAGAATTAGCAAAATACTTAGACACTGAGGAAGATGAAGATTTCCTCCTCT
>CAXIDD010000208.1:0-8311 GCA_964021975.1 uncultured Saprospirales bacterium
TGCCTTTTTTACTATTGCAATCGCTATTACTGAATCAGAATAAGTTGACTAGTTTTCCAAAACTAAAAAATGCGCCCCAACTAAAAACCTTAGCACTTTCCCAGAATAAAATCAAGAAAGGACCAAAGGATTGGAGTACGATCAAAAGTATAGAACAGTTGAATTTGGGGCGCAATCGACTGGTCAATATTCCGGATGGGATAGCTCATTTGGAACAACTGAAATACCTAGACTTGTCGCGCAATAAACTCAGACAACTGCCAGCGGCCGTGGCAAAATGTACCCATCTGCGTAAGTTGAATCTGGCCGCTAATCAATTGCCTCAATTACCGGCTGCTTTATCGGGATTAGAGTGGTTGATAGATTTAGACCTATCAAAAAACACCTTTAAGGAGATACCAGAAAGTGTACAAAAAATGAGACGTCTAGATCGCCTAGATCTTAGCCGAAACCACTTGGCCTCCAACTTAGATTTCCAATCGCTCCAAACACTGCGGGTACTCAATTTAAGCCATAATCCGCTTAAAACAATCGCAGGACTTCCTCCTCAGTTAAAACAGCTTTCCTTACGGAAAACAGCTTTAAAGAAAACTTCCTTTTTAGGTAGCATCAAGCAATTAGAAGAACTGGATCTTAGCCTGACGCCTTTAGAGAAACTGCCCAAGGAGCTATTTCTATTAAGCCAATTAAAGAAGCTGAAAGGACTGTTGGCGCCTACGCCTAAAAAGCACTTGTTGCAACTCTTGCAAAGTTCCTTGAGTGCTACCGAAATAAAGGAATTGTATTTTTTTTGGGAGGAAGCAGTAATTCCCTCTCAGGCCATCTTATTGAAAGGCTTATGCCTGTCTTTGACGACTTTGAGTAAGAAAATTATTGCGCAGTTGTTACAGGAAACCCAAGAGGTGCATGAAAATCTACCAGAAACGGTAAAGGCAATCACCCTATTGGGGCACTTAGGCAGCTCAAAAACATCGATTAATGAAGGATTTAAAAAGGCTGATATCGGCCATTCGGTGGATAGTCCTTGGGTGATTATAGGGAAAGGACCTTATCCCAAGCTTTCAACAGATAAAAAGCGGTACTTTTTTAATGAGGCACAATTATTGGCGTTTATTAGTCAGAAAAGCCAGAAAGATTTTATTCCATTTTCCCAGTCTCAGACCTTAAAACTAGAGCGACTTTTATTGCATCCCAATCCACGTCAGGTTAAAATGGCTTTATTGCTTTTAAAAACACAGCAGGTAGAAACACACTTACTGCCAGCACTAATTACTGCTTGGAAATTACAAACAGATCCCAAGCTAAAACGGCAATTAAATACTTTAGTACAACAGAATCAGCATCCGGCCTACGAAAGCTTACGGAATAGTAGGTTGCCTTTTTCTATCCAGCAAACTCCTGATAATAAAGGACAACTGATCTTGAAATGGCTAGAAAAGGAGGGCCTGGAAAGTGACCAATTTCAGCATTGGAAAAATTATTTTTAAAATAATTGATTTTTTCTGTGAGAAAGTCTGGTCCTCTGCGAATCATGTAGCGAAGTTGTTTTTAACCATCTCAGTAAACAAGCACTTTGAAAACTACAGAAAATACTGCTGAACAATTCGTCCAACTTATCGAGCAACACCAAAAGTTGATCTGGAAAGTGGCGGCCGTTTATTGTTCAGAGTCAGAGGCCCGGAAGGATTTGAGCCAGGAAATCATACTGCAATTGTGGAAGTCTTTCCCCAAATATGATCCTAAACATAAATTCTCAACTTGGGCTTACCGGGTTGCTTTGAATGTGGCTATTTCTAAATACCGCGCGAAAAGCACCCGAAAACGGACCAAGCATAATTACTTTAAACAAGGTGAGTGGCTTGTTTGGGGAACACCCAATTGGGAAGAGGAGAAGATCGAACGACTATACCAATGCATCGGGAAACTTAAGCCCCTAGATCGGGCCTTGATAGTTTTGTATCTGGATGGCCATTCAGGACAGGAAGTTGCCGAAATAATGGGGTTTTCGTTGAGCAATGTCTCTACCCGAATACACCGGATCAAACAATTATTAAAAGACTGTGTAAAATCGTAAATATGGAATTTCAAGAACTCAGCCAACTTTGGCAAAATTCAGATCGAAAATTAGAACAAAACATACAATTGGATTTACCTCAATTCGAGGAAATTAACCAAGGGAAAGTACGGCCACAAATGAATAATTATTTAGTCACTGTTTTGATTGAGCTGTTCGTGGGAGTAGCCTTTCAGTCTTTTCTTAATAACTTCATTGGAGGCCATTTAGCAACGCCAGCTTTTTGGGTGCCTGCTGTTCTATTGGCTGTAATTAATGTCTACAGTATTGTTTTTAACGCTTATCAGTTGTATTTGTATTTTCAAATTAACTTAGGTGAACCGGTGATAGAGGCACAGCGGATTATGACCCGGTTACGGCTGCTAGAGCGAATTGATACCTATTCTTTATTGGTTATCATTCCACTTTGTGCCGGACCATTTTTAATTGTAGGAGCGAAGCATTTTTTAGGATTGGATCTTTACCAGTTCAGTGCCTATTTTTTGCCCTTCTTTTTGATGAATTTTGTGGTCGCTGCTATTATCGTCACCTTATTACGCCTTTTTCCCGATAAGGAGCTAAAAGAAAATCAAGCATTTTTAGACAGTATTGTTAAAATGGAAGAAGGCTACGTGGGCGACTTGGTCTGACCAATGCTGAATTGCTGATTTGATGAAGTAATTCAGCAATTCAAAACTTAGACACTTGTTTATAAAAATAACTACCTTGCCGCCAATCCTAATTTAGAATAGATGAGTATACAAACAGACTTAGTAGCTCGGAGTGGCAATCAATGCGAACTCTGTAAAAGTACCGCACCCTTAAAGGAATATGAAGTAGCGCCAGCCCGTAATTCTGGTGCTGAAGGTTATGTCCTAATTTGTGAGGTATGTGAAAATCAGATCGAAAATCAAGAAGCAATCAATCCCACACACTGGCGGATCTTAAGCGATAGTATGTGGAGTGAGACGACCGCAGTACAAGTGCTGGCCTGGCGGATGCTTAATCGTTTACAAGCCGAGCCTTGGGCAAGAGATTTGTTAGAAATGCTCTACCTTGATGAAGAAACGAAAGCATGGGCAGCAGCAGGTGCGGTTGTTTTTACAGAAGAAAAAGTTATTCATAAAGATAGCAATGGCGCATTATTAGAAGCCGGAGATACCGTTGTTTTAATCCAAGATCTAAAGGTGAAAGGAGCTGGCCTTACGGCAAAAAGAGGAACCGCCGTGCGCCGGATTTCTTTAGTGGCAGATAACGCAGAACACATTGAGGGCAAAATTGATGGCCAACAAATTGTCATCCTAACCAAGTATGTAAAGAAGTCAAATAAGTAAAAATGTATTTGCTATTCTCAATAGCCAAACCTGTCTACTGCAGGTAGACTCAAATAGCTTCTAAGCTTCTAAAAAGCATCACTAAAGAAAAGATAATACCCCAGTCCATCACCACCTAAGCCAACATCAAATCGTACTTGCAATTGTTCCTTTTCATTTAGTAAGAAACGCAGACCTGCACCATAATTCAAATGATGCGTTCCTTTCCATAGTTGTCCATAGGTCGCACCAACTCTTCCCGAACTTGCAAAAACAGCTCCTCTGATGCGCCAGAAAATAGGGAATCGGTAGGCAGCCTGGAAGAGTAAAAGAGATTTGTCTCGAAAACGGCCTTCAATTATACCACGTCCTTTCCTGGATCCTCCAATGAATAATAGCTCTTGAAAAGGGACCTGCCCGCCCATAGTACCCGTATAGGTATTCAGTGCGATGGTTTGCTTTTCACCGACGGGAATATATTTAACAACATCTAACAAGGCTCGGTTATAATTGAAAGAACTGCCCAACCATTTGGCATTTTGCTCCAGGGTCAGGGTCACGTACCAACCATTCAAAGGCAAGTTTACATTATCTCTGGTGTCATAACGAAGGATTGCACCAAGCGTAGAGATATTGCCACCCTCGAATCCGGTTGGCTGATTGCTTTCCAAGAGGCCAGATTCAGCAAGTCCAGTAATGTCATAGGCGTCAAATTTATAAGATAGCCCTGCACGGAAGTTAGGAAATACTTCTTCCAACATGTTGATCCGAAAGCGCGGAAATTTAACTGCATAAGTTTCTTCTTGTACTTGCTGCGTTTCATTACCAATGCCATAATAAAAGTAGATATAGTCGTAATAGCCCAATTCGCCAAAGATCTCCCGACTACCATCTCTTAAGAATAGCTGATAGCTAAAAAAAAATAAAAGCTGTTTGTTAAAGGTGTAGGCACCACCCAATTGTAGTTGAGAGGGGCGAGGACTGGCTTTTGCGCCGGGATAAAAATTACGAATCAGGGCGGCTCCTATGCCCAGGTTAGTTTCGGGAGTATAAAAAACGACGGGAAGTGGAGCTGTAAAAGTCTCCCCACCATTAGCTGTCGAATCCGTTTGGGCAGTAATGATTTTTGAAAAACCGATAATAAAAAGAAGGCATAATAAATATAAACGTGCGGCTGAAGACATAAAAGTAGGTTTAAATAGCTTCTAAGGAAATGCGATTTACGCTCTTTGGTTTACAGTTATCTTGAGAACGCCTAAATAATGGAAAATAGAGCAGTAAGATAAAGTAAAAAGAAGGCGAATTCAGCGAATTCTAAAGTCCTGTATATTCTGATTCCCAAAAGGAGGGAGCAGAACTCTTCTTTAAATTAAAAGAAGTTTGGACTTTATAGTTTATTTAGTTACTTTTGTGCCCGTTTAAAAATAATTAATGTCTGAACCAATGAAAAATTACGAAGTAACATTTATCGTAGACCCGGTGCTGTCGGGGGATGAAATTAAATCGACAGCTCAGACTTATGTCAAGCATCTGGAATCTGAAGGATGCACTATTGTACATAATGATGAAATGGGCCTACGCCAACTAGCTTACCCTATTAACAAGCGAACTTCTGGAATTTATTACTCTGTTGAGTTCTCAGCCACCACTGGAGATGTTATCTCTAAGATGGAATTAGCATTACGCCGTGATGAGCGGATTATGCGTTTCTTAACCATTAAGTTGGATAAGTATGGTGTGAAGTACAATGACGACAAGCGCAATGGCTTGATCGGCAAAAAGCGTGATGAAGAACAGGAAGAAGAGAAAGAAGCAAAGCCGGCTCCTCGTAAAGCAGCCCCTAAAGCTCCTGCTCCTAAGCCAGAACCAAAAGCTGAGGCTAAAGCTGAAGAAGAGTAAACCTTATTTCATTAACAAAGAAATTCTAGAAAAATGGCTAATAAAGATGATATTAAGTTTCTGAGCAATCCAAATATTGGACAGAAGCGTAAGAAGTACTGCCGTTTCCGCAAATATGGTATCCGTCACATCGACTATAAAGATCCTGACTTTTTACTACAGTTTGTGAATAATCAGGGGAAAATTCTTCCTCGTCGTATTACTGGTAACTCCTTGAAGTACCAACGCAAAGTAGCTATCGCCGTAAAGCGCGCACGTCATTTATCCATGCTACCTTACGTGACAGATTTATTAAAATAGTCGTTCAACCGTTCGTAAGCTACTCAGCCGTTCAATTTATTTAAGGCTGAATACTCGAACTATTAAATATCAATTATCATGCAGGTAATTCTATTAAAAGATTTCGAAAATTTAGGCTATAAGCACGATGTGGTTGAAGTAAAACCAGGCTATGGTCGTAATTTCCTAATTCCTCAAGGTATGGCAATTATTGCCAACAAAGCCAATATGGGTGATTTAGATGAAATTAAAAGTAAAGAAGCTGCGGTAGAAGCTGCTAAACAAGCAGAATACCAAGAGATGGCTACCAAAATGGAGGGAGTCGTTCTTAAGATCGGTGCTAAAGCTGGTCAATCTGGTAAAATCTTCGGTAGTGTTACAAATGTACAAATCTCTGCTGCCTTGAAAGAGCAGTTAGATTTGGATATCGAAAGAAGGAAAATTGAAATTTCAGAAGAAGTTAAAGAGCTGGGTACTTACCACGCGAAATTAAACTTGCATCCTGAAGTTCAGCCAAACGTTGCTTTCGAAGTAGTCGCTGAATAATTTCAATTTTAAGAGTGACAAAAAGTGAGCATTTATTTTTCGTCACCTCTTATATATAAGGTGTAATAGAGCCATTTAGGACAGCAGTCCTGAATGGCTCTATTCTTTTTAAAAATCTAATTTTCGCCCATTCTTTTTCAACCAGTCTTCGTGTTTCTGATATTCAGGCATTTTGCTAGCCACCAAATCCCAAAACCGTTTGGAGTGATTGGCTTCTACCAAATGAGCCAGCTCATGGATAATAACATAATCAATCACAGCTGCGGGAGCAAACAACAAACGGGTAGAAAGATTGATGATTTTATTTGAAGAGCAACTGCCCCAATTGGAACTGTTGTATTTCAACTTAACATCCTTTATCTCTTTTTGAAAATGCTGTTGGTTGAGTTCAAAAACTCTATTCTTAATAGTGGGTAAGTAGTCTTTAGCCACTAGCCTACTACAAGTGGTCTTAATCACTTGCGAACGTTCAAAACTAGTAATCCCTTTAGGCAATTTGATTTCTATGTTTTTTTCCTTAGTCAACTTCCCTCCAATACTTTTCCGGTTTTCCTCCTTTATATATAAGGTGTAAATCCGCTCCCCAACTTTTAAGCTGCTCCCATTGACATAAGGTTTACTTTGTAAATGCCTTAAAGCGGCATTGTTTTCTTGTTCAACTTTGCGCAGCCAATCCATAAACCAAGTCCAAGTCTGTGCTTTCTGAGGTTTACTCAAAAAAAGTGGACAACGGAGAATTAACTGTTTGGTTCCGACAGCAGCTCTTGCCGCAGATCGGTTTTCAAAAAACACCTTTACGGGGTAAGTACCGCTATTTAATTTTATGGTAGTCGATATGGTATGCTTAGCCGGCATATTTTTTTGCGAATTTTTGCATAAGGTCTGCTAATACTTCAACGCTTTCATAAGGCATCGCATTATACATAGAAGCACGAAATCCTCCTACTGTCCGGTGCCCTTTTATGGTAGAAATGTTGGCTTCTGTACACATTTGGTAAAAAACGTCATCCAATTCAGGCTTGGCCAAAAAGAAAGTGGCATTCATGATAGACCGATCTTCTTTTCGGACCGAGCCACGGAAAATGTCATAATGATCCACCATCTCGTAAATTAATTTGGCCTTTCGTTGATTCCTTTTCTCCATCTCTACCAAACCACCTTGTTCCTGAATCCAGCGCAAGTTGAGCATAGCTACATAAATTGGGAAAACCGGTGGGGTATTAAAGGAAGATTTTTTGTCAATGTGGGTTTGATAATTCAACATAGTGGGAATTGCTCGCTCTACCTTGCCTAATAAATCTTTTTTCACAATGACCATGGTCGTTCCAGCGGGGCCTAAGTTTTTTTGAGCCCCGGCATAAATCAAACCTAATGGCTTCAAATCCATCGGGCGGCTAAAAATATCGGACGACATATCTACTACGATCGGGCAATCCACTTTGGGCCATTCTTTATATTGAGTACCTATAATTGTATTATTACTAGTAAGGTGTAGGTATTTTAATCCCACTGGAGTGGAATAATTTTTTGGAATGTGATTAAAATGGTCTGCTTTAGAAGAGGCCAGGATCTCCACACCACCAAATAATTGAGCTTCTTTAATGGCTTTGGTAGACCAAGTACCCGTATCAACGTAAGCAGCTTTATCTTGTTGATCCAATAAATTCATGGGAACCATATAAAATTGACTACTAGCTCCGCCAGTTAAATAAAGTACTTCATAACTATCGTCTAATCCAAGAAGTACCTTAGGTAGTTCAATAGCCTCTTCTAAAATCTTAGTAAAAGCAGGACTTCGGTGTGAAATTTCAAGTATTGATAAACCAGTACCAGGCAACTCTCGAATAGCTTCTGCCGCTTGGGCAAATACACTTTGGGGTAGAATGGCCGGGCCAGAACTAAAGTTGTGTTTTTTCATGTATTGCGTTTATTTGTTTGTCTATAATTTTGAGGTCTAGGATATCAACAAATATAATGGCTTTATCCACAATTGTGTGTGGATTCTTTTATTGACTTTTTATAAAAAATACCTTGCAAAGTCTATAGAACAGTTATATCTTTACATTCCGGCTTTAAACGAAAAGTAGGACGATTAGCAAAGAGCATTTTTATTGGCTCTTATGTTAAATCAAGAAAAAATAAAAATAATCGCAAAGCACTTGCATAGTAAATAAAAAGTATCTACTTTTGCAATCGCTTTTGAAAAGAGGGTCACAAGAGA
>CAXIDD010000209.1:0-8292 GCA_964021975.1 uncultured Saprospirales bacterium
TTACGCCAAGTTGATCGAAGAGAATCAGCAATTGGTAGAAAAAATCAAAACAAAGGAGGTTGAAAATTGAATAGCAACTAAACTCCACTGTAATTTTCCCTTAGAATTTTGCTTTAGTGCATTTTTAATGGAATTTAAGGGAGAAAAATTGGAAATATAAAAAGCAGGGTAGGTTCCTGCAAGGAGGCCAATTAAAATACTAGCACCCAGACTAACCAGAACAAAGCCCAAAACATCATTAGGGATAGATAAGGTCTTGCCTGATAATTGCTCAAAAAATGGGCGCCCAGACCAAACCAATAGAATGGCTAATAGAAGCGCAAATACACTTTGTAGAACGGATTCGACCAGAAATTGACTGATCAGTTGCCTCCGATTGGAGCCCATGATTTTTCGAATCCCAACTTCTGCCAAGCGATTAGCAGAACGTGCAGTCGATAAATTGACGAAATTAATGATGGCTACCAATAAAATCACTAGGGCAATGGACCCAAATAACCATAAATAGCGCGGATCGCCACTCAACCAATGTCCATAGGTCGTAACGGTTTGTGATTTTAAATAAATATCTTCAACAGGCTGTAATTCGTAAGAGATACCTAGTTCTTCCAAGTCTGCTTTATAAGCACTAGTCAGATTTAGGATTTTGGCCTCTAAAGCTTTTATATCTGTACCCTCTGCAATGGAGAGATAGGTAGGATAGCTGGATCGTTCCCAACTACCAGACTTGCTTTCTCCTAAGGTTTCCATAGAAAGATAAAAATCATAGGCTAAGTGAGATTTTGCGCCTGTCTCCTTAATCACCCCCGTGACTCTAAAGGGTGTACTTTGATTGTTATTGAGGAAGATATTTTTTCCAACTGGGTCCGTTTTTCCAAAATACTGTACGGCCTTCTCTTCCGTTAAAACCACCGTATTGGGTTCTTTTAAAGCCGTATGACGATCTCCATATTTGAGCGGAAAATAAAATAGATCTAGCATAGATTGGTCAGCATAGATCAGGTATTGTTCGTAACTATTTTGGGCATCAGGACCCGTTTTTATCAAACGGCTGTCAGTTGTTCTAACCCGAAAACCATCCTGGATTTCAGGTAAGTTTTCAGAAAGCAAACCAACTAGCGGCGGATTGTGATAAATACCTCTCGAGGCTTTTCCATCCTCTAGCTCATAGCTCAATAATCTATAAACTTGATCCTTTTGAGGGTGCATGGTGTCAAAACTAAGCTCATCACGGATGTACAAACCAATCATTAAACAACAGGCAAACCCTAAAACCAGACCGAAAGCATTAACCAGAGTTTGAGATCTTTGTTTCCATAATTGTCGGTAAGCCACTTTAAAATGACTCTTAAAAGGCATGATACTCATAGAAATGTTTCCTTTTTTAATGGTGGATAAACGAAAAGACCGCAGTACATTCCAGATGAAATTAGCTCTTGCTTTTTGGGGACCAGATTCTGTTTCTATTAAATCAAAAAGCTCATATAAATCTCCTTGGATTTCTTCAAGGAGCTCTGGCCGACAATACCATTGCAAGAATTTATCTGCCCATTTTGGAATATTGGATGGATTCATGCTTAAGAGAATTTTGGAAAAAAACCAGGGATTTGATTCCAAATCCTCACCCGGATATCCATTACACGCTGAAGTGCTTCGTTACCAGAAGCAGTAATGGTAAACAATCTTTTGCGTCGACCTCCTCGTTCTGGAGTTGATTCACTCCAATTGGATTTGATGAGTCCTTTTGCTTCTAAACGTCGAAGTGCAGCATGGATGGCACTAATGTTTATAGTGCGGTTGGCTTGCTCTTTTAGCTCCTTCATGACTAAGATGCCATAGGCTTGTCCATCTAGCTTGGCTACGAGCAGCAGCACTAATTCTTCGAGTTCTCCTATACTTTTACGTTGCATTTTATTTAGTTTACAAAAGTAAAAGTAATTGATATTATTCACTTTTGCAAACTAAATGATCGATTTGGCTTAAGCCTTATTTAGTCCATCATTTCTGGACGCCGATCGAGTACATTGGTTTTTTGTCTAAGAATAGTAGATTTTTACCTTTTATTTGGATAAAAACGGATTTTAATTTGTTCTTACTTTAAGGATTTGCATCTGATTAATGTAACAATTAGTATGAAAGGCGTTAAAATAACGTAAAAGATAAGAACCGCACTAGGTGCATTACCGTAATATTATTAAATTGAAACTGCGAATTACTTAAATCGCGCTACGAAATACAGATATAGGAATGAAGGACAAGAATGTCGCTGGTATATTAGCATTATTTTTAGGGTCATTTGGGGTACATCGATTTTACCTGGGTCAGGTAGGTTTAGGAATTTTATACATTTTCTTAAATGTATTTTTCTTTTTCTCTTTCTTTTTAAGTTTAATTGATGCCATTGTATTTTTCTCTCAGGATAAAGATGCCTTTGATTTGAAGTATAACAAGAACTTCTATAAAGCTGTCCGCTCCGAAAGACCAGACTTTGATCGCAACCGCAATCGGGACCAAAGAACGGAGCGTCGAGTAGAGCGCAGCCAACAACGCAGCGAGCAACGGGGCAGAAAACCAGAACCGGCTCCGAGACGTAGGCCTCGTCAAAACCCTTACAAAGCAAGTGGTATTGAAAAGTACAAGGATTACGATTATGATGGTGCGATCGAGGATTTTAAAAAGGCCCTTGAGATCGATGACCGGGATGTGGCTACTCATTTCAACGTTGCTTGTGCATATTCTTTAAATGAAGAAGTCGATCATGCTTTTTATCATTTAGACCGAGCGGTAGCTTTGGGCTTTAATGACTTTAGAAAAATTAAAGAGCACGATGCTTTTGCTTATTTGAGAATTCAACCCGCTTTTGAAGCTTTTGAAAACAATAAATTCCAATTGCAAAAAAGTGTTGCGCCGGAAACCGTAGCGAAGCCCGAAGCGGAAAATGCAGCACCAGTGGAAGAATCCTTGCAATTACCAACTGACTTACTGGAGCAGCTCAATAAACTCAATGAATTAAAAAATAAAGGTCTTTTGACTGAAGAAGAATTCACGGTACAGAAAAGTAAGTTATTGAGATAAATGATTTTAAATTACTTCTTAACATTTTCATAATCAACCTATTCGATGTTTTGCCGTTATACAATTAATTAGATTGCAAAAGGATATCAGAATATAAAACTCAGACGATGCTCGCTGAATCCCTCATTTCTACAGATTTAATTCCACTACGGACTTCTGATTATGGAGCCACTGCGCTCGAAATGATGGGAGAATTTTATGTGCGCCACCTTCCAATTGTCAACAATAAACAATTGCTAGGTCTAATTTCTGAAGATGATATTTTAGATTATGATGTCAATGAAGCCATCGGCTCCTATAGCCTTTCTTTAATGCGGCCTTACGTCTACGCAAGCGAACATTTATACGAAGTAATGCGCATCCTGGCCGAAAAGCGTTTGACCGTGGTGCCGGTTGTTGATCAGGACCACAATTATCTTGGTGTCGTGACCATGGATGATTTGTTGCAGTATTTCTCTAGCACTTATTCTTTCCGCGAGCCTGGTAGCATTATTGTCTTAGAAGTTTCCAATCGAGACTATAGCCTATCGGAGATTGCTCGGATCGCAGAATCAGAAAACGCCCGAATTTTAAGTGCATTTATTACCTCTAAACCGGACTCTCCACTCATTGATGTAACCATCAAATTGAATAAACAACACGTACAAAGTATCATGGCTACTTTCTTGCGTTTTGATTATACCATCAAAGCTTCCTTCAACGAAGTAGACTACCTAGACTCACTCCAAGAGCGCTTCGACTCTTTGATGAGTTATTTGAATGTCTAAGCTGATGAAACTCACCAAAGTTTTTTTTCTATATGTTAATTTCGTAAGCTATTCGACTATTTTTTCTATTTTTCTAAAGCAGTTCCTAAAAATTGTTTAGTTTGATTTATGATCCTTGGTCACAAAGGCCATTGGACGATTTAGTTCTTCTGTACAAGAGGTTTTTCAGTTCGTATTTGTGTAAAACCTTTTCGTCCAGATTTATTGTGTAGCGAGAGATGATGCGTTTTATATTATTACTTTTCTGGATTGGATATGGACTTAATCTTACCGCACAGTTGTCCTATGTGGTCATTGAGGATATGGAGTTGTCCGGTAATGTGAAGACCAAAGATCAGGTAATCTTTCGGGAAATGATTGTTCAAATTGGAGACACCATTTCTTTAGATCTTTTACCTGAAAAACTCCGACAAAGTGAATCTTTATTGATGAATACGGGCTTGTTTACCAGAGCAAGTATTCGATATAAAGATTGGAAAGCAGAGACGAATCGCGTCACCTTAATGATCGAGACTGAGGAAGCCTGGTATATCTATCCTGTACCTGCTTTTCAACTAGCAGATCGCAACTTTAATGTTTGGTGGGTAGACCACAATGCCTCTTTAAGGCGGACTATCTTTGGATTGGACTTTACCCACCTGAATACCACTGGAAGGGGAGATCGGCTGAAATTTAGTTTTCAATTGGGGTATACCCAAAGGTATCGCTTACGCTACAATACTCGAGCTTTGAATAAGGCCCAGACTTTAGGCTTGAATGCTTCTTTTTCCTATTCTCAAAATCGAGAAGTTAATTATGCTACTGTTCAGAATCGACAAGTTTTTTATGACAATGAAGAGGGCATCAACTACCATCGGTTTGAAGGAGATCTGACTTTTTCTTACCGGCCTAAGTTTTTAAAGCGGCATGATTTTAGATTAGGTTTTCGCCACAATGAGATCACAGATAAGATTGCGGATGAGCTCAATCCCGATTTCTTTTTAAATGGTCGTGCTCAGCAGCGCTTTGCTATTTTGGAATATTTTTTCAGCTATGACAATCGCGATAATCGAGGCTATCCAATGGCGGGACGTTATTATTCTGCCTCTCTTGAAAAAGATGGCTTGGGCATTTATAGTGATCGTAACGGACTTACAAGTGAGTTTGAATATCATTTTTATAAAAACCTGACTAAAAAACTCAACTTGGGAGTGGTGAGTAAACTGAAGTATTCCTTCATTCGTTCGCAACAGCCCTATAATGATAACCGAGCTATTGGTTTTTCGGGTAATTCGCTACGAGGCTATGAATTTTACATCGTTGATGGTCTGGACATGTTATTACTCAATACCCATTTTAAGTACCCTATCCTTAATTTTGAAATCAATTTAGGACGCTTGATGCCACTCCAGGCTTTTCGTAGAATTCCGATACGGATGAATTTTTCGGCACACAATGATTTTGGCTATGTAAATAATCCTTACGAAAAAGCGGTAAATCCGTTCAATAATCGTTTACTTTGGGGAACCGGCTTTGGGATTGATACCATTTTCTATTTTGACTTTGTTTTAACCTTAGAATATAGTTTTAATCACTTAGGAGAATCCGGAATATTTTTAAACTTCAACAGTAGTCTCTAATGAAGGTGATTATCTTTAGTAAAGTTGCAAAAGAAAAAGACCTTCCTCATATTCAGCATCTTTTTGATGCGCTCCATGAGGCTGGTGTAGAAGTCTTTGTATACGGCCCCTACTTAGATCAGCTGCAGCCCATTCTTAAATTTAAGCAGACTATTGAAGTTTTTGAAGGTTACATTGATTTCAGTGCACATCGTTTTGATTTTTTGATTGCTTTGGGTGGAGATGGGACCATTCTGGATGCGATTACACACGTCCGAGATGCCAATGTACCTATTGTCGGAATTAATCTAGGTCGACTAGGGTTTTTAGCTAGTATTGAAAAAAAGAGGATTCAAGAAGCGATCACTTATTTACTAAAGGGACGCTACCTAATCGAGGAGCGCAGCCTTTTATACTTAGAATCCAACCTTCCTGTTTTTGGAGATATCCGATTTGCACTTAATGACTGTACCTTGTTGAAACGGGATACCTCTTCGATGATTACCTTGCACACTTATATCAACGGAGACTACCTGAATTCTTACTGGGCCGATGGTATAATAGTAGCTACCCCAACTGGATCTACTGGTTATTCACTAAGTTGTGGTGGCCCCATTATCTTTCCTAATTCTGGAAATTTCGTTATTACACCCGTTGCCCCACACAATTTAAATGTACGCCCAGTAGTCATTTCAGACGACTCCGTTATTTCCTTTGAAATTGAAGGTCGGACGGATAATTTTCTTTGTACGCTAGATTCTCGTTTTGAAACCATTAGCTCTGAGCACTATTTAGCAGTCAGAAAAAATGATTTTAATGTGAGAATCGTCCAGCTACAAGACTATGGATTTATGGAGACCATCCGCAACAAATTGGCTTGGGGAATGGACCAACGGAATTAGTATTAGCTAGTAAGTTTGTTTACAACAAACCCGCATCTTCTCGATAGATGACTTCCACCAGCAATTTTCCAACGGTACGTATAGTTGCTTTATCAATAATGTCCATATCGTCATTGTGGGTATGCCAATGGGCGCCGAATCCAGAAGGCGTACTTGGTGTATTCGGTTGCTGATTTATGATGTCAATCATAGGAATCCGTGCAATTGTATTGACATAGAGATGGTCATCGGTGATTTGTCCCCCGCGTTGGTTAACAAAGTAATTGCTATAGCCTAAATAGCCAGCTAGCTTCCAGATTTTATCTACAATATTAGGCGCATATTGCATCGAATATCCTTCTAATGCAAAACGTGCACCTTTAGCTCCAACCATATCTAGGAGAATACCATATTCTGGTTTCGTCGCGCCATAAGGAAGATTGCGGGACCAATATTGAGCACCTAAAGCCCAGGTATCCTGCAGGCCATTATTTCCATTTGCACCATTGTCTTCAATGTCAAAAAAGACAATATCAATACCTATGTCCAAGCTGGAATCTTGTGCCAATAACCTAGCCAGCTCCATTAAAATACCGACACCACTTGCGCCATCATCTGCCCCCAGTACGGCTTCATCCTGCCGTTCGGTACTCAAAGGGGAATCAGCTACAATCCGAGAATCCCAGTGTGCTCCAAAAAGTAGGCGCTGTGTGCTTTGAGGGTTGATTTGGGCAAAAATATTAGTGCCCGGTAAGGTTTGTCCATTAAAGATGGTCGCTTCAAAATCTTGCTGACTTACTTTAGTACCGAAACTTTCCATTTTGGCAACGATCCACTCTTTACAAGCTTGATGTGCTGCACTACCAGGAACACGTGGACCAAAATCAACCTGCTTTTGGATATAAGCGTAGGCAGAATCTCGGTTGAAACGAGGGACGGTTGGGGCTTCGACGGTGATAGTCGTATCATTGCCTGTACTTGTCCCTGAAGGCTCATTTTTACAAGCTAAAAAACTGCCTAAAAGAATTAGTAGCAGGAAATTTATTTTTAACTGATGCATGGTTCTTGATTATTATGATTGTGTTGCATTGTCCGTAGAGACGTTGCATTGCAACGTCTCTACGGGGTATTATTAAAATGCTTCCAACCTTGGGCTTTCAAATCATGGATGTTGCCACCTTTGGTGTGCAATTTTACACCTTCAGAAGGTTCTACAATTTCTCCCATAATGTAGATGTCGGGCATGAATTTCACCTTCTCAACATCGTCTGGGTTAATTGTAAATAGCAATTCGTAATCTTCGCCACCACTCAATGCACAAGTAGTGGGATCTAATTGGAACTTGATGGCTTGCATTTCTGCATCTGGATGGATTGGAATACCACTCTCCTCAATAAATGCGCCTACTTTTGATTGTTGACAAAGGTGAAATAGCTCTGAAGCTAAACCATCAGATATGTCGATCATAGAAGTAGGGACCAATTCACTTTTTGCAAAACTAGCGATGATATCCCTACGTGCTTCCGGTTTTAATTGGCGCTCTAATAAGTAAGTTTGGTTATCGAGGTCTGGTTGTACACCCGGATTGGATAAATAAATCTGGCGTTCTCTTTCCAAGATTTGCAAGCCTAAATAAGCCGCTCCTAAATTCCCACTAACACAGATCAAATCTCCTACTTTGGCATTATCCCGATAAACCAATTGATCCGCTTTGGCTTGACCAATAGCAGTAACGCTTAGGACCAGACCTTTCAGGTTAGAAGTTGTGTCTCCACCTATTAAATCTACTTGGTAGCGTTCACAAGCCGTGCGAATACCGTCGTATAATTCTTCAATGGCTTCTACTGAGAAACGATTGGAGAGGGCCATGCTTACGGTAATTTGCCGTGGTATTGCATTCATAGCATAGATATCAGACAGATTCACTACTACCGCTTTATATCCAAGGTGTTTCAGTGGGCTGTACATCAA
>CAXIDD010000210.1:0-8269 GCA_964021975.1 uncultured Saprospirales bacterium
ACGTGATAAGACAGCTTTTGTTTAAAAAGAGCGGTTTAGAATAGATACTGCTAAACTTAAATAGCTTCTTAATCTATTAAAAAAGCGCTTCTATCCTTTAAAATAAAAATCATCACTTGCTTGATGTTTTTTGAATAAAAAAATAGAAATGGAAAAAAGCAGCACTGGGTTAAACAAACAAAAAGCAATAGATTTTGGTGTTTTAGCCCTACGTTGGTACTTGATTTTTTATATGTTGAGTTACGGCTGGGCTAAGGTGACCTTAAGCCAATTTGGCGTTCATGATCCTACCATCTTGGACCAGGCCTTGAAGGACGTAGACAGTTTTTATGTAGCGTGGCATCTTTATGGGCGGAGTAACTTTTTTAACATCTTCACAGGCTCATTAGAAATTATTGGTGCCATACTATTAATTTTTAATCGGACAACTTTAATTGGAGCCTTACTCGTTTTAACTATTTTAGGAAATATTCTGGTCATCGATATCGCTTTTACCACGGGGGTTATGGGCTACGCATTACCCGTTAGAATCATGGGCATGATGATCGCAGCTGGCTTAATTTTGTATTATTATAAAGATAAAATGATCACTGTCTTTAAGACCCTTACAGAAAAAGTTAGGCCTAAATTTAAATACCAATGGTGGATCTTTTTAATTCTTCCAGTCCTTGGGTTTTTATTAGATTTTGTGTTTGGAATTGTGTTGATGCCTTTGAAAATGCTTTTGAATTGGATTGGGACTTAGGTCATGATCTAATAACCGAATTATTCCTTATTTTATATCAATAATAATTCTGTGAATTCTAGAATCCTGAAAATTCTGCTTCAACAATTAGGTAGCAGAAACCATAATCAATAACCAAAAACAAACCAATGAAACGACTAAACCTTCTAGTTCTTTGCCTTTTATTAAATACGGCAGCCTTTGCTCAAGTAGCCGGAAACATCAATTACCAAAATCAAGTCCGGTATACCGAAAATAACATCAACGCAGCAACACCATCCAATCCCGATGTGCTACTTAGTGTAAAAGGGATGGCCAATGTCAAAGCAGATTCTTATGTGGCTATTTTTAACGTAAGTCAAGTAGGAAAAACAACCGAAGAGGTGAACCTATTGATGGACCAACGTATAAACCAAGCACTAAAAAATGTTGCTACCAAACCTTCAGTAACTACTTTTGTAGATATGATCTCCTTTGTTCCTGTTTATGAATTTGAAACGCAGAAAAAGGTGTTTAGTAAAAATAGTTACAACGAGGTTCCAAAGGGTTTTGAACTCAAAAAGAATGTGCACATCAGTTATTCTGACCCCAATTTATTGAATGAAATTATTGCTGATTTATCGAAATATGAAATCTATGACTTAGTACGAGTAGATTATTTTTCCAACGAAATAGAATCTATCAAAAAAGAGCTAATGATCAAAGCAAGTACACTTTTACAGGAAAAACTACAACGTTATGAAATCCTTCTAGCAACGGATTTAGATTCACTACCCAAACATATTACGGATGTCTACCGGGTAGTACTTCCTGTAGAACGCTACAAATCTTACCAAGCCTATAACAGCAGTTCGCTCAATTTGAAAAAAGCAAGCAATGTCAATCAAGTCGATAAATCTGTGACTTTATATTACCAAGCCATTATCGACAAAGAGTTTGATTTTGTATTAAATCCTACGGTGTTGGAACCAGTTATTCAAGTAATGTATGAAGTAAAATTAATGGTCAAAAGAATAGCTCCAACGACGGCCCCCAAAGTGAAAAAATCGTATATTTTGGTGACCCCTAATGGTGATTTGAAGGAATTGAAAACAGGTAATTGAATTAATGGTTATGCACATCAACAAAATCAAAACCCTCCGAGAAAATCTAGGCTACACTCAAGCCAACCTTGCAGAACAAAGCAAGCTCTCCATTCGGACGATCCAGCGGCTGGAATCTGGACGCAGTCAGCCCAAAGGCCATACCCTAAAAGTTTTAGCCAAAGCCCTAATGGTGGAACCCATAGATTTACAAGTCCAAAATAAAGAAAGAGCGATTGGTACAATCCAAGACCAAGCAGATCTTAAGTTGAAATTGCTCAATCTTTCAGCACTATGTTTCATCGGAATCCCTTTTGGGAATTTAATTATCCCTTTTGTGATTTGGAACAAACATCGAGGCTTACCATTAGTAAATGAAGTAGGACGAAAGATCCTAAACTTTCAAATACTTTGGACTTTAGCTACGGTTTTAATTTTAGTCTTTAGCCCTTTTTTACAGTCGTTTCTATCTGTAAAGGTTTCCCTAATGCTGATTCTTGGCTTAGGCGCTGTAGTGTTTAACGTGTTCTTTATTTTCAAAACCGCTCGGGCACTTATGCGGGAAGACTACGATATTTTACCTTCAAAAATCCAGATTATCTAAAATTGTCGTCATTTTGGCGGTTTTTTGTCCTGTTCTCATTACCACTATTGATGCATCTTGGGCCAAACAAAATCACCAAGATGAGACTATTCAAAATTATTGCAATTAGCCTAGGCAGTTTATTGATTCTTTTAGCAATTGGAGGCTATGTTTTCTTTAAAAAAGCTTTCCAGCCCAAACCTAATACTTTAGAAGTAACCGAAGCAAGTGGAGCCATTCCTATTACTTGGGGGAAATCTCCCCAAAGTGATTACGCGGCTTTATTATTGCCAGTAAAAATTAAAGGTATCCCACGGACTTTCTATTTACAATTTGATACGGGAAGTCCAAATACTTTACTATACAAACAGTCTATGCAATCGATTCAAGCAAAATATCCTGATCAAATTGCTGCAATAGACAGCAATTCCTCTACCATCAATCAAACCCTACAAATTGGCGAAATGGAAATACACTCAGATCAACTTCAATTGTATGAACGTGGCGAAAAACCTATAGATTGGGCAGATAGTACCAGGCTTAAGATTGGAACGCTGGGCGCAGATTTGATTGAAAAAAAATTAACTGTCTTTGACTTTAAAAGGCAAACTTGTTCTTTTGGAAATGAAATTCTGGATTGTTATCCAACAATAGACTTCCACGATTTAAAATTTAAGTTAAGGAAAGTCTTATTACCAGCTGAAGTAGCCGGTAAAAAACGCAACTTATTACACGATTGAGGGACAAGTGGCTTTGAACTGATTACCAATGAAAAAAACTGGCATAAATTAGCGACGCCTGGAGCAGAGGGCGCAGAAGCTTTTAAAGTAAGATCTTGGAAGAAACAATTGACTGCTTATAACATTGCCTCCAACCAGCCAATAAACTTTGCATCTACCAATGTCAATCTTACTCAAGTGACCTACATTAAGGGAACTTCCTTCATGCAAAGAGCAGGTATGCGGGCCACTGGCTTAGGAGGCTTGATCGGCAATGAGCTTTTTATGGGTAAAGTTCTGGTATTGGACTGCAAAAATAGAAAATATGGAATTCTAGATTAGTAATTGCTCCGGGTATAATATTGATTCATCCAAATGAGGAAAAGAAATATTTTTAGCTTTGCTAGAAATATTCCTAGGAAACTGGGAAATAGAATCAGGACATGGCCATTGTATTAAAGAACAAGCTAATAGAACTGGAAATTGAACCACCACTACAACATTATCAAGGCTCGCGCTTTGATTGGACGGGTAAAATTGTTTCCTTAAAATATAAAGACCAGAATCTAAGTAGTCAAGAAATTGCCGGTGCGGATAAAGCACTTCCTTGTGGACGAGGATTTTACAACGAATTTGGAATTAAAGCACCAGTAGGCCATGATGAAATACCGATCGGAGCATGGTTCCCTAAAATAGGAGTTGGCTTGTTAAAAAAGAGAGCGGTAGACTATGATTTTACCAAGGATTACGAAATTCGTCCGGCTAGTTTTACGGTTGGAATAGAATCTAAACAACTCTCCATAGTATGCAAGTCTGATTGGTGTAATGGCTATGCTTATGTGTTGAAAAAGAAAATTCAGCTATTAGAAAACGGGTTTAAGATTCATTATCATCTAGAGAATACTGGTGAAAAGTCAATTGTCACAACTGAGTATGTTCATAATTTTCTGGCACTTAACCAGGATGAAATTGGTAGCCATTACCAACTACAATTTCCTTTTAATTTGCAGCCGACTTTATTTCTAGAGACCATTAATCCAGAACAAATAGTTCAGATAGTAACTAGACAAGTTAATTTTAAACAAACGCCAAGTCAACCTTTTTTCTTCAGTAACTTATCTGGACATCAAGAAGTTGAGGCACAATGGAGCCTAAAAAATACCCAAAGTAAGATCGGAATATCTGAAACAACTGATTTTCGAACCAGATCAATAGAACTTTGGGGTTGCCAACACGTCATCAGTCCAGAATTATACCTAAATTTAAATATCCAGCCGGGGCATTTTAAAGCTTGGTCTAGAACCTATACGGTGTTTGAATTGTAGTTAATAAAAAAGATTTCCTAAGCGATGCAGCTCAATATCCAAGATAAATTTAATAAGACGCTTCCTGCGGACCCCAATCAAGCGAATACTCGAAGGCAAGTTTTCAAAGCTTGCTTTTCTAGTGTTATTCCTAAAGTGCCTTCTAATCCAAAACTTATTCATGCTTCCACAGAGACAGCCAATTTATTGGGTCTAAGTGAACAAGATATTAACAGTCAAGCATTCTTAGAAGTGTTTTCTGGTAAAAAGGTCTTGGAAAACACCCATCCATACGCCATGTGCTACGGAGGTCATCAATTCGGACATTGGGCAGGTCAATTAGGTGACGGTAGAGCTATTAATTTAACGGAAGTTGAACATCAAGGTAAAAGCTGGACCTTGCAATTAAAAGGTGCTGGCGAAACACCCTATTCACGTAGAGCAGATGGTCTGGCCGTATTGCGTTCTTCCGTTCGGGAGCATTTGTGCAGCGAGGCTATGTACCATTTGGGGGTGCCAACTACACGCTCACTTTCTTTAGCACTTTCGGGTGATCAAGTGATGCGAGATGTACTTTACGATGGTAACCCTGCCTATGAAAAAGGCGCAATCGTTTGTCGAGTGGCCCCTTCGTTTATTCGCTTCGGTAATTTCGAGATTTTCTCAAGTCGAGGAGATGTAGAAACTTTAAGGAAACTAACTGATTTTACGATTAAGCACTTTTTCCCTGGAGTTCCAGTTGGAACCAAGGAAGGATACCTGGAGTTTTTTAGGCAAGTAACCAAACGAACCATGGATATGGTCATCCATTGGCAAAGAGTGGGCTTTGTCCACGGAGTAATGAATACTGATAACATGTCGATACTCGGCCTAACGATAGATTATGGTCCTTACGGCTGGCTCGAAGGGTTTGATCCCAATTGGACACCCAACACGACTGATAGCCAGAATCGGAGGTACCGTTACGGTAATCAACCAAATATTAGTTTGTGGAACCTGTTACAGCTGGCCAACGCCATTTATCAACTGATCGATGAAACGGAGCCTTTACAAGAAATCCTGGAAGCCTTTCAAACGGAGTATCCTCCCGCGCATCAACAAATGATGAATCAAAAGTTAGGCTTAGCAAATGTAGAAGAATCAGATGGTCAATTGGTACAAGATTTAATCAAGGTACTGACACTCAGTGAAACTGATATGACTATTTTCTTTAGACAATTAGCGGGTTTTTCGAAAGCAGCGGACCTACAACATAACCAAAATTGGTTGACCTTGATCGAAGAGGCTTTTTATCAGCTAGAAGAAATCAAAGGAGATGTTCTAGATCAATGGAGAAATTGGTTTGTTCAATACAAAGAACGCTTAAATCGCGAAACCCAATCAGATGCTGACCGGAAAACTGCGATGAACAAATCCAATCCTAAATATGTCCTACGTAACTATATGGCCCAACTAGCGATCGGCGCAGCTGATAAGGGAGATTATTCCATGATAGAAGAATTATATGAACTGCTAAAAGAGCCCTACTCTGAGCAACCCGAAATGGAGAAATGGTTTGCCAAGCGCCCAGAATGGGCTCGAAATAAGGTTGGATGTTCTATGCTTTCTTGTAGTTCTTAATAAATAGCTTCTTACAAAAATAAAGTACTTTTATGGGTTTAAAAATTTGGTAATAATTTGAAAATGAAGTAATTACGAAATTTTTAAAAGATGTAACCGCTTCGTTTCCCGACGCAAGGCCGGGACAGGTTCGCATAATCTTTTTTAATCATCACCAGTTGGTGATTTTATGATTAAATAAGATCATGCTCATTTCATCTTTCAGAAAATGATTAATTTACTATCAAGTGAATTAAAAAAAATCTCATAGATGAAATCTGCCTTTCTATTTCTACTCATAATCTTGCCAATTAGGGCTTTTACTCAAAAACAATCAAGTCCTGTTATCGAAGCTTGGGAAAGCTTCTCCAAGCATAAAAAACAATCCGAATTTGCGGGACTCCAATGGGATTTAATTGGACCAGTTATCAACTCTGGCCGGATCGAAGCTTTGGATGTAGTACCAGATAATCCTGGGATTATATATGCTGGTTTCGGCTCCGGCAACCTCTGGAAAACGAATAATCACGGATTGTCCTGGGAAGCTATTTTTGATGATCATGCAGGCTACAGTATCGGAGATGTCAGAATTGCACCAAGCAATAGCAACATCATTTACCTTGCTACAGGTGAAAGTTTAAGGGCCAAAAGAGGGCATACGATTTCAGGAGCGGGCGTTTATCGGTCTGATGATGCGGGTGAAACTTGGCGTTCGTTGGGGCTGGAAAAAAGCTTCCACATTGGTAGAATTAGGGTCCATCCCACCAATCCAAATATCGTTTTTGTGGCCGCTTTAGGGAATTTTTATTCCCCTAACAAAGAACGAGGAATTTACAAAACCGAAAATGGAGGGAAATCCTGGCGCAAAGTCCTGTATGTCGATGAACGGACTGGTGGTAATGATGTGATATTTGCGCCTACCAACCCACAAATTCTGTATGCTTCCACTTGGCAATGCAGTGAGGTGAAAGCTGGCCCTGGTAGTAGCCTTTATAAAAGTATAGATGGCGGAGATACCTGGCAAAAAATAGACCATGGATTTCCTTCTGGACCGCTAAAAGGCCGGACCGGTTTAGCTGTCTCTTACCAAAATAGTGATAAAGTATATGCTTTCACAGATAATGTGAATGCTGGATATGAACAAGGGTCTGGCGAGTTGTACCAAACCCAGAATGGTGGGGTAAGCCGGCGGAAAACGCACGATAGTAATTTGAAAATCCTAAGCTCTTTTGGTGAAGTTTTTACGGATTGTTTTGTGAATCCCCAAAATGATGAGGAAGTCTATCTACTGGGAATTAACGTGCTTAAAACATCTGATGGCGGCCAAACTTTCCAACCACTTCGAGGCCACGTAAAAACCTTGAATCCTGCACCGACCAATACCTTTCACTTAGACCATCATGATTTATGGATTAACCCTAAGAATCCAAGCCATTTATTGGTCGGAAATGATGGTGGCCTATTTATTACTTATGATACTGGCGGCTCCTGGACGCAGTACAATAATGTTCCAGTTGGAGAATTTTATTTCGTACGTACAGATAATGACCAACCTTATAACATTTATTCAGGCACACAAGATGATTCTGCTGTTCGAGGTCCGGCTAAACAATTAAAAGCAAATAGTCCTGACGAGTGGGAATACGTGTGGATAGACGTTTGGGGTGGGGGAGATGGTATCGTTACAACTCCAGACCGGGAGGATTCTGATATCGTTTATTATGAATCCCAAAACGGTGATATTCGACGCAAAAGGATGTCTACGGGTAAGTCAAAATATATAAAACCCAATTTGCCAGAAATTACTGATGCAGAATTATTCAACGAGTGGCTGACACCGTTTTTTACTTCTACTCATCAGCAGAGTACACTTTATTATGGGGCCAATTTTCTCTTTAAATCTATGGACCGCGGAGATACATGGAAAGTCATCAGTCCTGACCTCAGTGCATCTTCAGATCCTCAACGTCACGGAAATGGAATTACCGCTACCGAAGAATCTCCGATTGCTAAAGGTTTACTTTATGCGGGCACTTCTAAGGGGGCTACTTGGGTAAGCCTGGATGATGGGGGAAATTGGACAGAAATTTCTAAGGGATTGGCGTCTAAGTATATTAAAAGTTTTGCACCTTCCAGTCATCAAGACTCTAGAGTTTATGTAGCACAAAGTGGTATTAGCGAAGATGATTTTGAAGCTTATTTATATCGTTCTGACGATTATGGTAAGACCTGGATTTCCATTTCTTCGAACCTGCCAG
>CAXIDD010000211.1:0-8263 GCA_964021975.1 uncultured Saprospirales bacterium
GTTAGCCGGAGCATCCGGTACATTTGACGTCCCGGAGAATATGCTATCGAAAGATCGATGTGGACCGCATTGTGCTGAAATTGCAGCCCAAAAACTACAATTAATCTCTAAGCAGATTATTGATAATGCATTAGCAGAAAGGCTATTAATACCTGGATTGCCTGAAGAACGGGCAGATCTCATTGTAGTAGCCTTGCTATTGATCGAATACATTTGTCGTTTGGCAGATATCGATACCATCTATGTCTCTGCTTTCGCTATGAAAGAGGGTATGATTGCAGAGTTAATAAAACCGTAGTAGATTATTTATCCTCTTCTCCCATTTGATCATCCTGATGGAGCTTACCAAAAAGATTGCCCAAGCGGTACATCTCATCTAGTGTATCATCCAGGTAAAAGTCTACTTGAGGAATTTTACGCACATGGCGCTTTATCCGATAGGCCAAAGATTGGCGTAACCGAGTTTGTGATTCTTCCATTTGTAGAATCACCGCTTGCTTATTTTCCGTGTTGTATACACTTAGGTAGATTTTTGCGAGCCCAAGGTCCGGACTGATTCTAACTTGTGTTACGGTTACTAAAGGTTCGGGACCATAAATATAATTTCCTTCTTCTTGTAGCACGATGCCAAAATTCCTTCTTATCAATTCTTCCACTTGTTTTAGTCTTACCGACGCCATGGCATTTTTTTTATTGTTGAATTACAAAAGTAACGGATCACCCTTGTTTTAAGCAACTATTAAACTATAATTATTTCTTACAAACAATTTAGACCAGATTTGGTTCCATTATCAATTTTTTTGTTTTATTTACATGTAATTAAAATCTTCTGTTTAGAATTCATGGAACAGCAGCTACTCGAAAGACCAATAGTATATCTAAAAGGTGTCGGACCTAAAAAAGGAGAGATGCTTAACAAAGAGTTGGCGATCTTCACTTTCGCTGATCTGTTGAGCCATTTCCCTTATCGGTACGTAGACAAAACTTCCTTTCATCCAATTGCTAGTATTCAAGAAGAAGGGCTTAGTCTACAATTGAGAGGAATACTAAGGAGCTTGAAAGTCCTTGGGGAAGGACGCAAACGACGCTTGGTGGGCCGTTTGAGGGATAGCAGTGGCGCTATAGATTTGGTTTGGTTTAAAGGAGTACATTGGCTGGAGAAACAACTGGTGGTAGGTCAGGAATACATCGCTTATGGTCGGGTCAGTGCATTTAATAAGACTTTCAATATTCCGCACCCAGAAATGGAGGTTTTCGACCCACAAAAAGTGGCCAAAGCTAGTAGCTTCGCTCCGATCTATCCAAGTACGGAAAAACTTAATGCCAAGGGGCTAGATGCTAAAGGCATTCGTAAAGTTATGCGTGGCTTGTTAGAACTTTTAAATGAACGGTATATTCCGGAAAACTTACCCGTGTATATCGTAGAGAAATTTAAATTCCCGAGTCGATATGAAGCTTTTCAATGGATTCATTTTCCTAAAAGTCAGGAAGACTTACAAGCTGCTCGTCGTCGATTGATTTTTGAGGAGCTCTTTTTTATGCAGTTACGACTCTTGCGCAACAAGGCCAAAAGAAAAGTAGCCATTATGGGCTTTCCTTTTCCAACCATTGGCACTGCATTTAATACTTTTTATAGTGAACATTTACCCTTCAATTTGACGGGTGCTCAAAAGCGCGTCTTAAAAGAAATCCGAAAAGACCTAGCCATTGGCCGGCAAATGAATCGTTTGTTGCAAGGGGATGTTGGTAGTGGTAAAACCATTGTAGCCTTGATGGCTGCTTTGATGGCCATTGATAATGGGTTTCAGGCTTGTATAATGGCCCCTACCGAAATCTTAGCTCAGCAGCATTATAAGTCTATTGGCGACTATCTGGCACAAATGGATGTGAAAGTCGATTTCCTATCTGGAAGTGTCAAGGGGAAAAAACGGAAAGTGGTTTTAGCGGCTTTAGAAGCAGGAGAAACTAACATCCTGATTGGTACCCACGCTTTACTCGAAGATCCTGTGGTATTCCAAAACTTAGGTCTGGCCATAACCGATGAGCAACATCGATTTGGGGTAGCGCAGCGGGCTCGGCTTTGGAAAAAAAGTAAACCGTATCCACCGCACGTTTTAGTGATGACGGCTACACCTATACCCAGGACCTTAGCAATGACCATTTATGGTGATCTGGATGTCTCCGTGATTGATGAATTACCGCCTGGTCGCAAACCCGTTCAAACCATTCACCGCAATGAAAACCATCGCCTGCGGGTTTTTGGTTTCATGCGCAAAGAAATTGCCAAAGGAAGACAGGTCTACGTCGTTTATCCATTGATCGAAGAATCCGAAACCCTGGATTTGAAAAACCTAGAACAAGGTTACGAGGCACTCAGCCGGGAATTTCCAAGACCAGATTATGAAATTAGCATCGTGCATGGCCGTATGAAACCAGCGGATAAAGATTTCGAAATGGATCGTTTTGTACAAGGCAAAACCCAGATCATGGTGGCGACTACCGTCATCGAAGTTGGGGTTAATGTACCCAATGCTTCCGTCATGGTAATCGAAAATACCGAACGCTTTGGCCTCAGTCAATTGCATCAACTCCGAGGTAGAGTAGGGCGGGGTGCAGATCAATCTTACTGTATACTTATGTCGAGTTTTAAAATCAGTAAAGAAGGGCGCCAACGCATCGACACCATGGTCCGTACTAACAACGGCTTCGAGATTGCAGAAGCAGATCTCAAATTGAGAGGCCCAGGAAATATTGAAGGCACGCAGCAAAGTGGTATTCTTAGCCTGCGAATTGCAGACTTGGCCAAAGATGGGAAAATGCTAACGGCAGCCCGTGAAATTGCCCAGCGAGTCCTGGATGATGACCCCAATTTTGAGCGCCCCGCTCATCAGGTACTGGTTAAGTCTATGGAGAAAATTAAAGGTAAGCAACGTGGTTGGGGCTTGATTTCTTAAGAGCTTAATTGAATCAAACAAACAAATCCATCCCAGGAGGCAAGGGGAAAACATCATGTTGTCGATCAATTGTGTATACCTTATGTTGGCTAAGTACCTGAGCAAACTTACGGATGGATTCTACTTTTACCAGCGGATCCCGTTCGCCAATCACAAAAGTAGTGGGTGTATCTACATTCGCGCCCAAAGTAACCGGGAAATTGGGCAGGGATTGCCAAGTTTTAAAAAGTCTGTTCCGTCTGGTCGGATCTTTTAAATGTTTTTGTAAAAAAACAGTAGGAAAACGTTTGAGTAAGCCACCTTCGTGAAGCGTTTTACTGGTGTCAAGCAGCCATCCTGGGTTTTCCAACCAAGTTCCAAGACGCTTCCGGAACGACCGTGGGATGTATTCTGTAATAAAATGATAAGTACCTGAAATACCATCTGGGGAAAGTAAAGTCATACTACGCGTCAGTCGAGGATGAATTTGACTCAACGCAATGGCAATCCGGCAACCCATACTAAAACCGATTAAATGAATGGCACCTTGGGTATCCAAAAACTTAATGATGGGGTCAAAGTCTCTCAAGTTATAGCTATCGGTATACCAATCAGTTTTGCCATGCCAAGGCAAGTCGATGGCACAAATGGTCAGCTGTGGATATTGCTCACTCAATGTCTTGAAATAATGACCATCTTGATCAAAACCATGAATGGCTAAGGCATAAACATTGCCAGAGCCATAAAAGTGAGCCATAAATACCCCGTTGGGTGTTTTGATGGGATAACTGTTATAAGGTTTGGGTGCGTCCGCCATCCACTGTAAGGTTTGTTCCGGTAATATATGAGGCAGCTGGTGAAGCTAGGAAAGCAACTGCATTGGCAATCTCTTCCGCAGAGCCGAAGCGTTGCATCGGGATACTATTTTGCCATTGAGCTACTTCTTCTTCATTAGAAATGCCTTTTCGTTGAGCCATCGTGGCCATGAGGCTTCTCAGCCGTTCGGTGTCCGTAGAGCCCGGCAGCACATTATTAAGGGTAATCCCAAAAGGTGCTAGCTCGGTGGCCATCGTTTTAGACCAATTGGCAACGGCTCCACGCGTTGTATTCGATACGCCTAGACCATTTATGGGCGTTTTTACGGAAGTGGAAACAACATTGATGATCCGACCGTAACCCGCACTTTTCATGCCAGGTGTTAGTAATTGAACCAAAAGATGATTGGCGATCAAATGCTGTTGAAATGCTTTAAGAAATGCTTCTGGTTCCGCTTCTGTAATAGGGCCTGCTGGCGGTCCACCCGTATTATTGACTAAAATATGGTAAGTCCGCTTCAAAGTTAATGTACGTACCCGCTTTTTTATATCCTCCGTATCGAGTAAGTCCAGAACCAAATAGTCATGATCTTGTTGATCGTGGACTCTGTTCTGATCTAGATCTAAAGATATTTCGCTTAATAATTCCGCCGAACGGGCAACTAGGGTCACGCAAGCACCTAATTTAGAGAGCGCGTAAGCCGCCGCTTTGCCAATACCCTTACTAGCTCCGCAGACCAATGCATTTTTACCTTTGAGGTCAATATTCATTTTATTGAATTTTTCGAGTGAAATATACACAATAGTAATACATTTGTTGGAAATTTCGCCACTAATACCAGGTTTTGAAGCTAACATTACCAGATACGATTGATATACCCAAGGGCCAAAAAGTCTATTTTGCCTCAGACTTCCACTTAGGAGTCAATGGTCGTTTGCCAGCTAAAGAAAGAGAGGGGCAAATTGTTCGCTGGTTAGATCAAGTTAAATCAGATGCGGCAGCGATCTTTTTAGTAGGAGACTTATTTGAGTTTTGGTTTGAGTACAAAAGGGCCGTTCCGCGTGGATACGTTCGGTTTTTAGGTAAACTGGCCGAGCTACGCGATGCTCAGATCCCCGTTTATGTATTTACGGGGAATCATGATATGTGGTTGTTTGATTATTTCCCCGAAGAGCTGGACATTCCGATTATTCGCCAACCAGTTCAATTAAAAATAAACGGCGCTACTTTTTTAGTCGGTCATGGCGATGGCTTGGGGCCAGGTGATCATGGCTATAAACGTCTAAAAAAAATCTTTGCCAATCCACTCTGTCAATGGCTATTTGCGCGATTACATCCTAACTTAGGAATTGGAATGGCTTGGTTTTGGTCTGGTAAAAGTCGGGCTGCTCAATCTGTCGAAGAAGCCTTCTTTGGCCCAGAAGGAGAGTGGCTAATCCAATATTGCGAACGGAAGTTATCTAGTCAAAACACGCAATATTTTGTCTTCGGGCACCGTCACTTACCAATTGATTACACCTTATCTAATGGTCAAAGCCGATATGTGAATTTAGGAGAATGGATGAATTTTAATTCTTATGCCGTTTTTGATGGGCAGCAACTTGAGCTCCTGTTCTTTGAAAATACAACAGGTAAGGTCTTTGGGTAGTTGCTCAGACTTCCAGCATCCAAATAGGGCAAACACTTATTCCAAAAAATAAAACAATTATTTAGAGATCCTCAGGCACTTATCAATATCTACTAAAGGTAGTAGGGATATACGCTATTATTGTGGTATGAAAAATAATTGATTATGTGGTAGAAGCTATTTGAATAACATCTAAAAGGACTATAAATCTTAGTAAACAGAGAACGGTTTTCGAGCTCTTTGCCACAACGGTAGCAAAGGGCTCTTTTATTTTACTTAGTAGCGATATAAAACAGATCCAAACAATCTTCTTGCGCTGGCTTAACAACGAAATCTTCCAGTTGGATGTCCATTACTCTAGCATCCTCATTGTTGAGTAACTTCTTTCTATTCATACGGTTAAGGATATCGTATGGAATTTGTAAAATCTGCCTAGGTAGACGATATTGGAGATTGAAGATATCAAAGCGCATGATTTTATGCACCGACTTGCGGTTCTCTTCGTAATAATCCATTACTTTTTTACTGCCGTAGACACCTTGACAATCGACTTTAGTAAAGTGTTTGGCTAATAATTCTTGAAGTTCCGTTACGGTATATTCCCGGATGTGCCAAGGATTCCGGGATAAAGACATTTTCCGATTGGGAGTAGTTACAATCAGTTGTCCTCCTGGCTTTAAAACCCGGGCAATCTCCGCTACAAATTGCTCATCCGGTACGATGTGTTCAATAACTTGAAACGTAATCACAAAATCAAAGGTATTGTCCGGTAGGTCTAAGGGGGGGACGGTCATCTGTACAAATTCTACTTTATCTTGGTTGGCTTCCTTAAGTGGAATTTCGGTAATAAACTTATCAACCGTGACAAAATGATCCGTTTTAGGTGCGACAATATCTACACCATAGCCACTACCCGTACCAATTTCTAAAACTTTCCCATGGATGAGCTGAGCTGCATCAACGTAAGCCCGCAAAGAGCGCTGGAAAACATAATTATCTGAATGGTCCGTATGTGAAACTCTTTCTGCCGTTTGCATGAATTAATTTTTATGCTTAGAGTAGATCTTAAATGATCTTAAATGCCTTAAATGGATTTAAAACTACTCCAAATAGGCTGCAAATATAAGCTATTTTGAATCATAAAAGTTGGAGTTGAAGTCTATTACTCTCCTCTCATTAACATAAACGGATCAATATCAAATTGTTGTTGTCTTTCCTCACTAAAACCAAAAGTAGCTTGCGGTAACAATCGATTTAAAAATTTAGAAACCAGCTTAAGCTTTTTGGCCGGTAAGGCAACCGAATCGTGACTACCGTCTAAAAGATGGAAATAAATAACACCCGTACTGAATAGCTCGAGTCCAAAGGGCATTCGCTGCGTCACTTCTGAATAAACCCAGACCACTTTTTGTGGATGATCATAGAGTATTTGATACAAGCTATGATTGTGTAATAAAAAAGAAGGGAAATTGATCCAAAGCAAGCGCGCACTAAGAACGACCGCTCCTAAACCAATAACAGTTAGGAAAACATTTTTATCAAACTGAAATAAAACCAATAGAAAACCAACCAATAATAAGAGATTGGTGGCCACAATCTGAAAAAGCACTTCTCGGCGGATGGCTTTAATCAGAATGCGCATGGCAGGATGACGATATAAATTAGAGTTTTCCAAATTTTACCAGAGTCGCTTGTAAAACAATTTGTTTATCAATTGGTTTTTCATTACATTTGCAACACAAATTCAACAAAAAACAGACTATATCAGTAAGTGCTTATATAGATAATTATTTTCTGATTAAATTGTTCGAGTTTTAGAAGCTATTTGAGTTTGGCGATTGAGAATTATTAATAATAAAATCATACTGCTAAATTCAAATAGCTTCTAAGTTCGAAAAAAAGGACATCAATGGCAAAAGTAACATATACAGAAGATAATATTAGATCATTAGATTGGAAAGAGCACATCCGGATGCGTCCGGGTATGTATATCGGAAAGCTTGGTGATGGTTCATCTCCAGATGATGGTATCTACATTCTAATCAAAGAGGTACTCGATAACTCCATCGACGAGTTTGTGATGGGGCATGGGAAACATATTGATATTTCAGTAAGTGATGATGGAGAGATCCGTATCCGAGATTTTGGGCGGGGGATTCCCCTTGGAAAAGTAGTAGACTGTGTCTCCAAAATTAACACGGGCGGAAAGTACGATTCTAAAGCTTTTAAAAAATCGGTAGGACTTAATGGTGTCGGTACCAAAGCGGTGAATGCCCTGTCTAACGATTTTCGGGTAGAATCGGTGCGAGATGGTAAGAAAAAAGTAGCTGAATTTGAAAGGGGGGTTCTTTTGAAAGATCAAAAAGTACAAAAAACAACCGAAGAAAACGGCACAACTGTCTATTTCAAACCAGATGATAGCATCTTTAAAAAATATAAATTCCGCAAAGATTATATTGAAAATCAACTTTGGAATTATGCTTTCCTAAATGCTGGTTGGAAGCTGCACTTTAATGGCAAAATCTTGTATTCCAAAAATGGCTTACTAGATCTTTTGGAGCGTAAGGCTAAAACCGAGCAGTTGCGCTATGGCATCATTCACTTTAAAGTAGATGAGGATTTAGAGTTTGCAATGAGTCATGGCAACCATTATGGAGAGCAGTATCATTCTTTTGTAAATGGCCAGAACACTACCCAGGGTGGTACGCATTTGAGTGCCTTCCGGGAAGGAGTGGTCGCAGGTATTCAAGATTTCTTTAGCACGAAGAAGTTTGACCGAAAAGACATTCTTTCTTCTATTGTAGCGGCAGTAAGTGTACGTGTAGAAGAGCCTGTTTTTGAATCGCAAACCAAAACTAAGTTAGGATCTACTCACATGGCTCCAGGT
>CAXIDD010000212.1:0-8173 GCA_964021975.1 uncultured Saprospirales bacterium
CTTGAAATTTGACGCATTTCAAAAACACCTGCCCGCTCTGTCCCCCTAAACCAAAATGCACCATCACAACGTAGTTGGACAATATCCATATAACCATCCAAGTCTAAATCGGTGGCTCTTATATTCCAGCTATTGAATCCATAACCATCTCTATCACTGGCAGCCCACCTTCTGCCTAGACCACCTAAATTTTCATAGGTGGTCCAGCGATCTTCAGAAAAGTCCGAAACTAAAAAATATCATCGATTAATAAATTTCCAACAGGAAAATTAGAGAAAATATTTGTTGGCTTAGAAAATTGGCCATAGCTCAAAATGGCCGGCGAACACAAGAACAAGGACAAGAAGGATTTCATGGGGTCATTTTCAACTAAAATAAGACCTCTTTTCCTGTATTAAAAATATTAAAGCACCTTTAAATTAAGTAGGAGATTTAAAGCTTTACCCCTGTAAAACCATATTTAATTAGGTCATTTTTTTTTGGTAAGAAGAAACAAACACAAAAGCTTAAAAAAAGTTTATGTTTTGTTTGAATAAATGAATTATAAGCTTACATTTGTTAGGAACAAATTGGTTGACCAATATTTTGGTTAACCAGTTTTAAAGCAAACATACTTATGAATAGTCTCAACCTGCTACAGAGTTTCCAGGAAATCAATATTGAATCGCCAGCGGATATTATCATTCGGCAGATTCGAGAATTGATCCTATCTGGAGAACTGAAGCCAGGTGATCGACTGCCATCAGAGCGAAAACTTGCCGAGCAGTTTAAAATAAGCAGAGGTAATGTGCGCATGGCGATACAGAAACTAGAATTCTATGGAATTCTAAGGACACTACCCCAAAGTGGGACCGTAGTTGCAGGTATAGGCATCACAGCATTGGAGGGATTGATTTCAGATGTACTAAAGATAGAAGATAATGACTTCACAGCTTTAGTAGAAACTCGGGTTTTATTAGAAGTAGAAGCAGCTAAATTAGCTGCTTTGAGACGAACCGATCAAGATATACAAGAACTTAAGGGAGCTATGGATGCGCACAAGGCAAAAGTAAAAGAAGGCATCCAAGCAGTAGAAGAGGATCTACTATTTCACATTAAAATAGCAGAAGCAAGCAAAAATAATGTGTTAAAATCTCTTATGATCATTATCACGCCAGACATCATTAGAAGTTTTATTCACCTGAATGTCTGTGATGATGGACGTTTAGCAAGTTCTATATCAGAGCACAAGGCCATTCTTGATGCGATTATCGCACAAGACCCTGATGCAGCGGCGCGAGCGATGAAGAATCATTTGAGTGATGTTTTAGAATTCAGCCACAAGGAATAATCATAGGATGACGAAAATAATCGCTTATTTTCATCACTTCTGTGCTAGAAACTCTTAGGAACGAAAAAATTGAAAAGCCCCATAAATAATTGGGCAAGTGTTTTAGAATAGACTTTGTTAATATTCCCAAAAGGTACCTCGGATAAAAGAACTGTATTAGAAATTTTCAATGAGTTGTCACTCATTGACACTAGATATTTTTGGAAGAAACTTAGAAACGGCAATAAAAAAGCCCATCCTATTGAGCAGGATGAGCGAAAATTTAAATACTAAATTAAAACTTATGTTAGCAAGATTAAAAAATGGATCCATATTCTCCACCTTTTTGGTGGTGTTTTGTGGGTTGATGCTTGGTTTTCAGACAAACTTAGCAGCAGAAACAGATCCTAAGGTAGAGCCCGCCACCATATCAGGTGTCGTTACCTCTGCAGAAAATGGAGAACCATTAATTGGGGTAACCGTCCTCATTAAAGGAACTACCACAGGAAGTATTACCGACGTAGATGGGCGTTACACTATTGACGCTAGTGCTGAAGATGTACTTGTTTTTAGTTTCATTGGAATGCAAGACAAAGAAATACAAGTTGGTGTCCAGACGGTCATTGATGTGGTATTAGCCTCAGACAATGAATTATTAGAAGAAGTAGTCGTAATTGGCTACGGTACACAGAAGAAATCCCACTTAACCGGGGCGGTCTCAAAAGTTGAAAATGAAAAGTTAGATCAAATCGCCGTAGCACGTGTTGATGACGCCCTTATAGGTCAGGTATCTGGAGTAAATATCCAGGCAAGTTCAGCAGAAGCTGGAGCCGCACCTACGATTACCGTCAGAGGGTTTGGATCTATCAATGCCGATGCTGGTCCAGCAGTAGTTGTTGATGGATTAGTTGTCGACTCTGATTTCTTAAGTAACTTAGACATGAATGACATCGCCTCCTTTGAAGTACTAAAAGATGCTGCTTCTGCAGCTATTTATGGTAGTGAAGGGTCGAATGGTGTGATTATGATTACCACCAAAGATGGTCAGGCTGGAAAACCTCAATTTAGCTATCAGACTTATTTCGGTAGAAAAGAGGCTTTCGGAAGTGATCCATATCGGAAGAGTACTGCAGAATGGGCTGATTTTGAATTGGGTGAAGCTGGTTTTCTAACCAACAATACGCAATATGCCCTACAACTGGTTGGAGAAACTGGTGTTGACAGAGATTGGCAAGACGTATTTTTTGATGGAGGAAATATTTCCAGTCATTCATTTTCTGCCAGAGGTGGTAATGAAAACACAAAATTTAGTGCATCCTTAAGAACTTTAGGTGATCAAGGAGTTGTAATTACTGATGATTACCGCTTGTATGCTGGTAACATCAAGATGGATACTAAAATCTCGGATAACTTGAAATTTGGATTTAAGATCAACCCTTCTTATTCCAAACGTAGAGCCTTACCTACTTCTATTCATAATCCAATCAGACAATCCCCGTGGTTGCTTATCTATCATACAGAAGAAACAATAAAATATGTAGATAGAGAAGAGTATCCAGATATTAAAGTAGGGGATTACTTCAACGAGGATCACCTAGATAATATCGATATCGATCCTACCGATGATCAAGGGTCTAGTAGACCACGTACTTCTGGAGACATGAATCCTTATGCACAATATGTGGAAAGAGAACACTTTGAGTATAAGACCAAACTTTTATCTTCTACCTATTTAGATTATAAAATTACAGATGCACTAACCGCAAGAACATCACTTGGTGTGACAATAGAGAATCGTAAAAGAACCAGATATGATGGTGTAATGCACCACTCTGCTGGTGCAGGAAGAGCACAATACAACTTGCAAAATAGAGTGCAAAATAGAATCATTTCAGATAATACGATTTCCTATAATGAGCAATTTGGTGCGCACGGACTTAATGTATTGGCCGGTGCTACTTTCCAAAGAAGATCAGCTGAAAACAGTAATATTTCAGGTTCTGGATTCACCAATGATTTACTGAAAAACTTACAAGGTGCAACAATCGTATCTGAATTTGAAGAGGTCAACTTTGAGAAAAACAAGATCGGTTTCTTCGGACGGGTGAACTATGTTTATGACGATCGTTATTTAATAAATGCTTCTTTCAGAAGAGATGCAAGTTCTGTATTTGGAGTTAATAGCAAATGGGGTAATTTCCCAGCTGTTTCTGCAGGTTGGAATGTACACAATGAAGATTTCCTTGGAGGAAATGGTCTAATCAGCCGCCTAAAGTTGAGAGCAAGTTATGGACTTACGGGTAATGAGAACTTTAGCGTAGGTGATGACATTGTTAACAACTACCCTTACTTAGCATTGTTGAGTACAAATAGCGCTATTACTCAAGGAGCTATTACAAATGGAGTTTCTCCACTTAGTATTGTCAATCCTTTATTACAATGGGAAGCTTCTGAGGAGTTTAACCCTGGGATTGATTTTGGATTCTTTGATAATAGAGTACAGGGTTCCATCGATTACTATGTCAGAACAAGTGATCAATTATTACTGGAGAACCCCGTTTCTTTTGTTACTGGTTTTGATGCTGGTATCGTGAACTTGGGTAAAGTAGAAAATAAAGGATGGGAATTCGAGTTAAGAACAACCAACCTTACTGGTAAAAAATTAAGATGGAGCACCACCGTAATCGCTTCAACTAATGAGAATACCTTGTTAGATTTCGGTGAGTCTGATGGCCAGTTAACCGTTGATGGATTTGGTAGAAATTCACAGTGGATTAACTCCGTAGGCAATCCAATTTCTTCTTTCTACGGCTACGTAGTAGATGAGGAGTTATCTGCTCAATACTATAACTCTCCTTACATCCCGATTAATGGTCTATCCGAAGATGTAATTGTTAAAGATTTAAATGGTGACGGTTTAATTTCAGAGGCAGATAAGACCATTCTTGGAGATCCATATCCAGATTTAGTTTGGAGTCTTACCAATGACTTTGCAATTGGTAATTTCGACTTATCTATTATGATCCAAGGAAGTCAAGGAGCTCAAGTGAAAAATGTTGGTGATCAGTACTTCTTCACCCATTGGCAAGGAGCTACTACGGATGTACAACAAGTAATTGATGATGGTATCATTACGGATGCTTCCTTCCTACAACAAAGAGTACATACCAATGACATCGTACAAAGTGCTGCTTACTTTTCATTAAGAAATGTAAACATTGGATATAATTTCTCTAATACTCAATTAGGCAAATTAGGTGTACTTAATGGTCTCCGTTTGTATGTCTCTGGTCAAAACTTGATCTACCGGACTTCTGATGAGTACAATGGTTTCAACCCTGAATTTATCGATAATACTAATACACCGATAAGCTACGGTTCTCAGAGAGCAGGTACGCCTTTATTCCGGACATTTACCGCTGGCCTTAACGTTCAGTTCTAATTTTAAGCAAAAAATATTACAATAATGAAATATCTTAAATATATAACCTTCACCTTAATAGGACTTATGTTCTACTCCTGTGAAGATGAATTTTTAAATCCATTACCAGACTCTGCTATTGTTGTTGATGCATTTTTTGCCTCTGATGATGATGTTTTAGCTGGTATCATCGGGATTTACGATGCTGTACAAGGTGTCAATGTGAATACCGAATCAAATACTACTCGATTTAACCGGGGAATTCAGTTTGAATTCATGATGACTGAAATGCGTAGTGATAATACTAGAACAGCTACCTTAGAAGGTTCCAGAGCAGATTTCCACAGATATAGAGTCGACCCTCAGAATGTGCAATCTGAAGATTTTTATCAGTCTATGTACGAGATTATTTTTAGAGCAAACAATGTTTTAAACTACATTGAGGTAGCTGATGAAAGCAATCAAAGTGCTTATGCAGCTGAAGCTAAATTTTTAAGAGCTTTTGCTTATTTCAAGCTTGTGAGACTGTACGGAGCCGTGCCTCTAGTAACAGATGTTGTAGGTCCTACAGAAGATGAATTACTATTCACAAGAGTAGCAGAAGAGCAGGTTTACCAGCAAATCATCTCAGATTTACAAGAAGGTGTTGCTAACTTAGATAACTCTTTTAAATCCAGAGCGTCAAGAGCAGCCGCTCAAGGTCTATTGGCCAAAGTTTACATGACGCAGCCAAGCCCTGATTACCCAGCTGCTCAGCAATTATGTGAGGCTATTATCAATAGCGGAGAGTTCAGCTTGGAAGATAATTTCCGGGATGTATTTTACAATGAATTGAATGATGAAATTATTTTTGCCATTCAATATGAAACTGGAAACGTTCAAGAAAGCCAAGGTTTTTCTGCTGAATTTACAGCTACAGTTCGTCAAGGTAGACAAGACGGTCTAAACATAGTCAATCCAAATCTGGTAGCAGATTTCACTTTGCACGGTGGAAACAGAACTGAAGTATCCTACGTGACTTTCCCAAGCTGGACGGAAGTAACCAAGTTTTTACCCGATGGATCTGATGTATCGGTCTTCCCTCCTACTTATGGTCCTAGTCCTAGTTTTGCAGGTAATGATGTAATTGTTTTACGTTATGCAGATGTTTTGCTTATGCATGCAGAAGCTATTTTAGCAGGTGGAGAACAAGTATCCGATGGTAGTGCCATTGAGTCTTACATGCTAGTTAGAGCAAGAGCCGGATTTGATCCCGTTGCTGATCGTCCTAGCTCATTGACCAAAGATGCATTGCTTGTTGAAAGACGGGTAGAGTTAGCATTTGAAAATCAACGCTTTTATGACTTGGTGAGATTTGGAGTAGCTGATGCAGTCTTAGGTGCTCATGCTGCTGACAATGGATATACGGATTACAACGCAAGAAAGTTATTACTACCTATTCCAGGTAGAGAAATCAACTTGAGCCGTGGTTTACTAACCCAAAATCCAGGTTTCTAAGAAGTTATTTGAATTTGGCTTTTGAAAATTGTTATTGATGATTTTTGAGCCAATTGAGGTTTTTGCCAACCTGACTGCGCTGAAGCTTCAGCAGGCAGGCGAAAAGTGGTTCAAAAAGGACAATATCAAATTCGAAGTGTTAAATGCAAATAGTTTCTAAGGAAGTTTTATAAAACTTCAAAACTAAAATTTAAAAAAAATGACAAAAGATAAATATTTATATCGCAAAGCAATGAGACTACTCCTTTGCTTTTCAGTAGTCTTTTTGATCAATAGCTGTGAAGATCCATTTGGCGTGGACTTACCTGAGTCTAACTCTATCATAGATACTATTTTTCCAGAGGCTAATTTCTCTTATGCTTCTACTTTAGAAGATTTTAAAACCATTAAATTTACCAATCTTTCATCTGAAGCTACCACTTACGAATGGAATTTTGGTGGAGGGAACACTTCGAATGAAACAGATCCTTCCTTTACCTTTTCAGGAGAAGGTACCTTCCCCGTTAGCTTGACTGCTAGTGATGCAAATGGGATGACCGGTACTATAACTGTAGAGGTAGAAGTTGTAGAAGGCCCCTTCCAACCAATTATTTTGGAAGCAGGTTTTGAAGACAACACCTTACCAGATGGTTCTGGGAATGGAGTAGGTTCATGGGAAGCTAAATTTAGCTCTAGTTTTGATGGTATTCAGATTACAGGTAGTCCAGTGATTTTTGGATCTCAAGGTGCTAAATTACCTTCTAACCAATCTCGTGTTGGATATCAAGAAATTGCAGTAGAAGCTAATACCAATTATGACCTTAGGTTTTGGTATACGATGTTAGATAATTCACCTGATCCGTTTTTAGTCGTATCTATAGTAGGTGTAACGGAATTTGGACCTATTACATCTCGGCAAGAAGCAGTTGATGGAACCATCGCATCTATCACGGTTAATGACACTTCTGATCCATCAACCTACTTAGAAGAGAAGCTGTCCTTTAATTCAGGAGAGAATACAACAGTTGGTATTTATTTCTTTAACGGTCCAGTAGAGGCCAGATTAGATAATTTCACCATCGATGTTGGGGCAGAAGGTGCTGTTCCTCCATCAGTCGGGTTTGACATAGCACAAAGCGAAATCGACTATCTTGAATATGCCTTCACTAATGGTTCAACTGGTGCTACCAGCTATGAATGGGATTTTGGAGATGGAAACATGTCAACTGACGAATCTCCAACGCATCTCTACTCAACTGCAGGTGAATATACGATTACCCTTACAGCTTCCAATGATGTTGGATTGTCATCTACCTTGAGTAAGACCATCAATATCCTGGCACCTGTTACCTCTGCTTTCACCTTTCAGGTAGATCCAGATGATTACCGTACTTATGATTTCACAGACGCATCCGTAGGGGCAGTTATGCAGTTATGGGAATTTGGAGATGGCTATCAGTTTACTGGAATGAATCCTTCTCATACCTATGAGCAAGATGGAGAATACACCGTCACCATGACAGCTTACAGTGAAACGGGAAATACAGATGTATCCACCGAAAAACTGATTGTATCTCAAGGCTTTATTGTCCAGGTACTTAATGGTACTTTCCAAGAATGGACCGAAAACACCAGTGACAATGCGGATGCCTGGGATATGACACCAAACAGTACAATAGAAGATAATAGTGGAACTATAATAGATAGTCCATACAGAGCACTTTGGTATAACTCTGCCTTGAATGATTACATTGATGCTACTTATTGTACCAATGAGCAACCAAACTCTACTGCTGATGGGGCATTCGAAAATGGATCCAAGACAAGAGGTGGGAAGTTTAGTGCTAGTTGTCGCCGATTGTATCAGCTCGTTCAAGTGGAGCAGGGTGCAGAATATACCTTCTCAATTGATACACGCTCTGAAGCAGAAGGAATTAATACAGAAGTATTCATTCTAAATACAGAAA
>CAXIDD010000213.1:0-8172 GCA_964021975.1 uncultured Saprospirales bacterium
ACATTAAAATCTTGACGATTTATGGTGACAGAACCGGAAAAATCAATTTGGTCATTGCCCGCCCAATCTTTGGTCAAAGGCGTGGATTTATCAAAACTTACGTTCACTTCTTTAGTGATTCCTTTAATAGTTAGGTTTCCAATCAAATCAAATGCCCCATCAGGCTTTTTGCTTACATTTTTACTTTGAAAACCTATAGAAGGAAATTCTTTTTGGTTAAACCAAGTTCCTTCAGTTGTCAGGTCATTATCCCTTCTTTTATTACCCGTATTGATACTACTGACATCTATAAAAATATTAGTAAAAAAAATTGAGGTGTCTGATTTATTTAAAAACATTGTCCCGTTGAAATTATTAAATCTACCTCTTACGGGACTAAATCCAAAATATTTAATTTTAAAACCTATGTACGAATGTTGGTCATCAATCAAAAAGTCTTTTCCTATAAATGACTTGTGATCCAAGTTTGCTTGTTGAGTAACTTCGGTCCTCCCGATTTGTTCTTGATCATTTTTCTCCCTGTCACAGGAAAACAAGAACAAGATCAATAGAATTGGTGTCAGCTTATACATAGTAACTTTGATTAATTATTCAACTATAAACTTTAAAATAAAGACTCTTTTATTTGCCGCTAAGGAAAGATAACATCCAAAATAAAATCCAAAACGTTCAACCCAGTCCCATTATATTTGTTAACAAAGGGCATTCAAAAATTATTTAGGCTAGTGATCTGGACACTTGATAAAATATTTGTGCTCCAACCACCTAAGAACTAATACATTTTTAATATGTTTGTTAAGTAGGAAAGAAAAAGGACAATTCTAATTTCTGAACTACGAATCAATTAAATATACGGAATATGTTTCACAAGGATGAATTCATGAAGTATGCTACCAAACACCTCAATATGAGTAGCATGCATCTTGAAAAATATGCAGAAAAAGCTTACCAAGGTCCCAATATTCAAAATTTTACGCCAAACGTTATCGAGGAGCGTCAAATGAATATTGTTGGACTGGATGTTTTCTCCCGTCTAATGATGGATCGAATTATCTTTTTGGGAGTCCCAATTGATCAATACGTTTCAAACGTTATCATGGCTCAATTACTGTTTTTAGAATCTACGGACCCAAAGCGGGATATCCAGATGTTTTTGAATAGCCCTGGTGGCTCTGTAATTGATGGCTTAGGTGTTTATGATACCATGCAATACGTTTCTCCTGATATTGCTACTATTTGTACGGGTATGGCTGCTTCTATGGGTGCCGTTCTGCTAGCAGCAGGTACCAAAGGAAAACGTACTGGCTTACACCACAGTCGAGTGATGATTCACCAACCATTAGGTGGCATGCAGGGACAAGTAACCGAAATGGAAATCTATTATAAATTGATTAAAGAGCAACAAAAAGCGCTTTATGATATTCTATCTATCCATACGGGACAAGATTACGAAACCATCGAGAAAGATTGTCTTCGGGATAATTGGATGACTTCTGCAGAAGCTAAAGAATATGGTCTAATTGACGAAGTTTTAGCCAGAAACAATCCACGTACCGCTCAATAATTGACCAATACAACTAAAAAATAAGAAGCTGACTAGATTTCCTGTCAGCTTCTTGTTTTTGTATTGTATCTTTGTACTTCAATTGTTTGTATAGTTTTTTTGTAAAATTATACTCACTTCATTTTAAGTAAAATCAAGCATGCGAAAAGGTAAGCAAAACTATCGTTGTTCGTTCTGTGGTAGAGATAAAGCAGAAACACTGATGCTCATTGCTGGGATTAATGCCCACATCTGCGAAGTTTGTGTAGAACAAGCCAATGATATTATTCAAGAAGAGTTATATGGCAACCGAGCTCAAGAAGGAGAAACTCAGGGCCCTGCGACTACCCCCACGGATTACACCTTTACAGATGTTCTGAAACCCAAACAACTAAAATCTCACCTGGACCAATATGTTATTGGACAGGATGAAGCAAAAAAATACCTCTCTGTCGCTGTTTACAATCACTACAAACGCTTAAATCAGCCCATATCAACTGAAGAAGTGGAGATTGAAAAATCCAATATCTTATTGGTCGGTCGGACAGGAACAGGTAAAACTTTATTGGCGAAGACCATAGCTAAAATTCTCAAAGTACCTTTCGCCATCGTTGATGCTACCGTTTTTACAGAAGCTGGTTATGTAGGGGAAGATGTAGAAAGCATCCTCAGCCGTCTGCTACAAGTCTGTGATTACAACGTAGCTGCTGCCGAACGTGGCATCGTTTACATTGATGAGATCGATAAAATAGCCCGTAAAAGCGATAATCCATCCATTACCAGAGATGTCTCTGGTGAGGGAGTCCAACAAGCCATGCTAAAAATGTTGGAAGGCACGGAGGTTAATGTACCACCACAAGGTGGGCGCAAGCATCCAGAGCAAAAGATGGTTAAAATCAATACCGAAAACATCCTCTTCATCTGTGGAGGTGCTTTCGATGGTATCGAAAAAATCATTGCCCGTAGAGTCAACCGCCAAGTCATTGGTTTCAACTCTAATGAGAAGCAACAAGTAGATAAGGAAAACTTATTGCAGTATATTTCTCAGCAAGACATCAAAGGCTTCGGTTTAATTCCTGAATTGATTGGCCGTTTGCCGGTCTTGACTTACTTAGAGCCTTTAGATAAAGAAACTTTACGCTTAATCCTTTCCGAGCCAAGAAACTCCCTGATCAAACAGTACAGCAAGTTATTTGCGCTGGAAGGTATTGAGCTAGAATTCACGGATGAAGCCATTGACTTCATTGCGGAAAAAGCTTTGGAATATAAGCTGGGTGCTCGTGGACTTCGCTCTATTTGTGAAGCAATCATGACCGATGCTATGTTTGAGTATCCTTCTGATTCAGAAGTCAAACATTTCCTAGTAACTGCCGAATATGCTGAGCAAAAATTAAGTCGCTCGAAATTCAGCAAGCAGCTAAAAGCCGCTTAAGGGATATTTAAATAATAACTTCACCATTTTAGAAATGATCTTTGGCACCAACACTGCTTTAAAAAGCCTCGCTGATACCCTGCATCATCTACGTTTTTTGCATTGTTTTGGTACAAACCTCTATTTCCAAATGTCGAATTCATTAATTAAACATTCCTAAGTGATCAATCGAAGGTATTTCTTATCCTTAGCGTACAATGGTAGCAACTATCATGGTTGGCAAAAACAACCCAAGCATATTAGTATCCAACAAACGCTAGAAGAAGCCTTTTCTACGATTCTAGGTCAAAAAATAGAAATTACTGGTTGTGGACGCACGGATTCGGGCGTCCACGCCAAACAATACTTCGCCCATTTTAACTTTGCTGGCGAATTCCCTGAAGCATTTCTCAGACGCATCAACAAATATCTCCCTAAGGATATTGCGATTTACCAACTCTTCCAAACCCATTGGGACGCCCACGCTCGCTTTGATGCTTATCACCGCAGCTACGAATACCATCTTCGTTTCAACAAAGATCCTTTTCATCTACAGACCAGCTACCAATATACCTATCCCGTATGGCCTGACTTAGAGAAAATGCAACAAGCAGCGCGATTGATCTCCCATTACGATGAGTTTTTCCCTTTCTGTAAAACCAACCACGATGCCAAGACATTGATCTGCGAAATCAGACGAAGCGAATGGATCTACTACGAGGACGAAGCCCGTTTGGTTTATCACGTTTCTGCCAATCGTTTCTTACGCGGCATGGTCCGACTTTTAGTTGGGATGTGCATCAACGTTGGACTTGATAAAATACCCCTCGCAGAAGTTAAAAAGGCTTTGGATCAACAGACTCAACTCCGAATGAGCACCAGTGCGCCAGCACGTGGCCTCTTTCTGACCGATATCCGTTACCCGTTCATGGAGAATGGGGCTTATAATGGAAGTTTGGAAGAAGAGGAGTAAGATTAAAACCACCCACGCCGCTGCTTAACTCGATAAAAAGTCTCCGTCTTCGCACCCATATTTTGGGCAATAGGATAGTTTTCTTTGGTATTAAAATCCAATAATAAAGGTCGGTCTGCATTAGAACGGAGCATATAATCTAATAACAACTCTTGCGCGCCAAGTGCTTTGCCTTGCTCCGAAACAACCGGCGCCAAACTCATCATCCGACCGTGGCTAAAGATGAAAAAATCCGCTGCCAATAATTCCTCCGTTTCCGGGTGGGCAATGGCGGTTGCAAAACCCGTACCCCGATGCAAGACATTGTACATAATACGCTGCAAGGTGTGGAAGCGCTGCTCCATTTTCGCTGAACGCACATTGTTTTCTTGAAAGAAAGCCGCTAACTTTTCCGGTTTGATCGAACCGATTGGTAATAAGCCCTTATCCTCTGCCAGCTCTAATTTCTCTTGGAATGCCGGACTGTATTTTTTTGCCAGACTTTCGTAGGGTTCCTTGAGCATTAAAAGGTGATTGGTCAGTTCAGTGGTCTGATAATTGCCATCTCTGGGTGGACGATTACGTGCATTAACCGTAATGTCGATGCTTTTGTATTCGGCGGGGATAGCCTCAAAGAAGGCTTTAATCCGTAAGGCCGAAAGCGCTTTGACAGAATAAATACCCATGGCGCGCATTAGGTCAGGTTGATAAAGGGATTTCCCACCTAAAAATCGCTTTTTATGTACCAGCGGAAAGACGGATAAATAATCGCCTTCAATCAGTGCATCCCAATCTTTTGCTACAAAATCTAAATACCACATATACCCAAAGACATTCCCATTGGGGGCGTAATGTACAGAGCCATTCCACTTTTCTTTGATAATATCTTCCCGCTTAACAAATTTGATGTCCATCTCTTCCTTTCAATAATTAATAATTGATTTCACCACAGCACCTTCTAGCGTTTACCAGCGGTAATTTAATTGGATACCTCCAAATAAATTCCTTGGAAGTCCCGGATAATAATATCTTGGTAAATTACCTCCAAAACTCCCCGCATTGATCAAAATCATACTAGCATAAGCCTCATCCAATAGATTGTTGATCCCCATGTAGACATCTAAATCCCACCTTTTGTTCACCGTTTTACGCCAACCTATTTTAGTATTGAAAACATTGTAAGCTTCTGAGTAAATACTATTGTCATCCCTCATTGGGAAAGCGTCGACATACTCGAAAGTCACATTAGCATACAAGCCCATTTTACTTACAAAATCGATCCAAGCCCCCAATTGGTGAGGGGCCGTACCCGTTAATTCATTTCCAGAAAAATCATTGTCTCCATCTGTAAAATTTTCAAAACGATAATCCGCATAACTATAACTCAATTGGGTGGTCAATTGCGAAGGTCCACCTAGCCACTGGTAACGCAGGCTAGCTTCTAAACCATTATGTACAGTTTCTCCCGCATTGACTCCAATGAATTGATCCAAAGCCGTCCGGCGAGCCACCAATAAGTCTTGGATTTGCATACTGTAAACCGAAATATCGTAGTGTAATTTTCCATTCAAATATGCACCTTTACTTCCTAACTCATAATTCCAACCACGTTCTGGTTGGATATCAGGATTGCGACTACCATCAGGATTAAGCGTTTCTTCTAAGGTAGGCACCGAAAACCCGTGGCTAATCGTCGCAAAAACACTCCACAATGGCGAAAACTGATACGCCAAACTCAAACGAGGGGACCAAACGGACTCAAAGGCATAATCTCCAGAAATATCATTACCATCATCGGGGAATAAATCTTCCAGGTCATAATTGGTTTGGTTGAAATTGAGCCCTGCTTTCAATAGCCAACGCTCACCCAAATCCCAATTGGCAGAGGCAAAAGCATTGAGGTAACTGCGGCGTTCGTTGTTATCACTGAGTAGGTTTCCAAGTACACCGTCGTTGGTTATATTGGTAGTCCACTGATAACTTTCGTTATACGCCTCTATTCCTAGCTGGACATTTGGGGCTCTTCTTTGGGCACCTTTACGGAAATCAGTAGTCAATCTATAACCCGTCGACCAATTCGTTTCGCGGAGGATATTGAAAGGTCGGGATTCATAATTATCGCGGTAGCTGCCAAATAAGCTTAGCGTCGTACTAACCTGGTTGCCCGCTCCGAACTCCAGCCAGTCATAGGTATGCGAAAGTCCCGCTACTACCCGTTCGTAATCTTCAAAACCTCGTACTTGTGCCCAAGGGAAAGCAGCTTTGGAAGGTTCGTTTAAGAAGTCTGTTTCGTTGAGCGAACTGGGAATAAAGGCTTTTACATCCGTATAATTAACCAGGACGGTACTTTGGTGTCGATCCCCCGATCCAATTTTACCAATGGCAGTGAAACTTTCACGATCGTATTCATTGTTATCGCGGTAGCCGTCGCTGTGTGTACGGTTGTAATTGAGTTGAAGGAGTAATTGTTCTTCTGCATTGGCGTATTGACTTTGTATCACTTGCCGGCTGAGGCCATAATCCCCGATTTCAAATTGAGCGCCAATTTGGTTGGTAGCTTGATCTGGATTTGTAGTTCGCATGTGGATTAAGCCGCCTAAGGCTGCGCCGTAATTACTAGCCGTAGGACCTTTGTATACTTCGATGCTTTCCAGCAAACTCAAATCAATATCTTCGATGGTGGTCTCTCCTACCCCATTGGTCAGAGGAATATCATCAAGAAAGGCCCGTATTTTAGCGGTACTAAAAGGCGAACGATTACCGATCCCACGAATGGTGATCCGATTGGTATTTAGGGCGCCGGACTGCATATAGACGCCTGGCACTTGATTTAAGATGCTTTGTGGGCTCAGCTGTTGCAATCGCTTAAGGTCTCTTTTTTGTAAAAGGCTTACTGCTTCAGCCGAGCGAAAAGTCAACTGTGGAGCTTCCGCTCTTACATTAACCGTTTCTAGAAGATTATCGGATTGCAGTTGGATACGATAATAACCTTCATCTAATAAAGGCGTTAATAAGGCATTTTGGTAGCCCACAAACTGCACTAATAAACTATCACTAGTTGTGCGGAAGCTAAAAGTCCCCTCTTCGTTTGTTGTAACGCCATCTATTCCAGCAGGATCAGAAACTGTGGCCCCTACTAAAGCTTTCCCCGTAAGGGCATCCTTAACTATACCGCTCACTTGGACCTGAGCTTGAATATTAAGCGAAAAAAATAATAACAAGCATAAGATCAATCGAGGTAGTACATTCATTTATATCTTTTTTAAACCTAAAACAGACAACTAGCACAAAACTAGAATTGTTTTTAATACCGACCAATAAAACTATAAGATCACAAAATCAATAACTAATGGACAAAATACAATTCAAGACCAATATCAATTGTGGCAACTGCATTAAGGCAGTCACTAACTTTATTGAGGAAGTAGATGGTCTACAAAGTTGGAAAGTAGATACTGCTAATCCAGATAAAATACTAACGGTAGAAGGTAAGGTACAAGCAGCAGCTATAATAGAAGCCGTTGAAGATGCTGGCTTTGATATTGAATACTTGGAGGTATTGCACTGAAAAAATAAAAACGCTATATTAGAAGATATTTGAATTTAACAAAGAATGACTAATGACACTAGAGCATAGGAAAATTGAGATAATTCAAGAAATTGCAGCGTCTTCACAAGAAGAATTGATTGATGCGATAGACGAGGTTATTCAAAATTTTACAAAATCAAAATTTAAATTAAATTTTAGCAAGCATCCTAATATTAAGAAAAGTGTTGATTTAGATGAGTTGAAAAAAGAAAGGCCTCTAAAAGATTTTGATATGGATGAATTTGAAAAAGAAGCAAATTCGATCACTTGGGAAAAATCTATTGATGAGTTGCTAATTGAACTTGACTAATGAAGTATACACTTGATACTAACGTATTATTGGGATGATGAAACGAGAAGGTTTATTGAAGAAAATTATGCTCCATTCAGTAATGAGAATGAATCTTTGATTTCGATAGTTACTGTCGGAGAAATCATGGTTTTAGCTAGTGCCAATAATTGGGGAGAAAGAAAATTAAAACTTGTTCAAAAGTTGATTGATAAACTTGTCATAGTTGAATTGACTTACGAAGAAATCCTTGACAACTATATTGAGATTGAGCAATATAACCGGAATATCCATCCAAACAAAAAGAAAAGCGGCAGCCATATAAAAATGGGCAAAAACGATATCTGGATAGCAGCAACAGCAATGGCAACTAATTCATCACTTATTA
>CAXIDD010000214.1:0-8165 GCA_964021975.1 uncultured Saprospirales bacterium
AGTGTAACGTTTGAGGTTGGTACCTTGAGAAATGTATACACCATCTGGTGCAAACTCAAAGCCCACAGGTAAATGTAAATTGTCTGCAAAAACAGTTTGCTTATCTGCTTTGCCATCACCGTTTGTATCTTCCAAGATGATTAATTTATCATTGGGCTTTTCATCACCAGGACGGTAGTGTGGATAAGTAGGCATGGTCGCTACCCAAAGCCGACCCTGGTCATCAAAGGAAATTTGTACGGGATTGGCTAAGTCAGGGAACTCTCTTTCGGAGGCAAATAGACTTATTTCGTAACCTTCCGCTACCTTGATTCGACTTATGGCTTCATCACCATACAGATACTCAGGATTACCATTTTTATTGCTTGGTTGAAAGTTGGTTTCTACGGCCGGCAATTTAGAAGTACCTGCATCGGCTTTCGCCAAGTCCATTGTTTCTCCTTGGAGTGCTGCCCAGATTGCTTGATCTCGGATGGCCGTCATCTCTCGATTTTTTTTGATTTCTGGCGGGTAGTTATCCGGGCCGAAAGGCTCATATCTTCTACCAAAAACGTGGACGCCGTTTGGTACTTTATAATCATTGTGCCAAAACCAATTTTTCTCCAAAACAGCAGCTTTAACTAATGCTTCCTCTGGATGTTTGACTGATTTTCCACCAAAAACCACTTTTTTTAAGTGATCTGCAATGACTTGATTACCGAGTTCATTGAGTTGGAAACCATCGATGGTAAGTGGTGCTGGATTAGATTGATACCATTTCTGAGAAGCATGGAACAAATCTACAAAGGGGACTTCATACTGCGCCGCTACTTCTGCCATGGCTTCCGTGTAAGCTTCCAGGTTTTCATTTTCCTGAATACCATCGGGTAAATCATATTGATCCGTTAAATCCTCAAAAGCAATAGGAGAGAGTAAAATCAATTCGGGGGCACTTTCTCCGTTGTATTCTTGCTCCAAAGTATGTTTAAGAAAAGCACCGAGTTCTTCTTTGAAGATAGGCAGTCGTTCTATACCATCAAAAGAAGCCGTATAGCCGAAGAAAGCCAATAAGATATCGGTTTCTACCATACTCAACCACTCGTCTGGATATTCCAAATGGCCAACACTGCCAGATGGCTGGGCCAATTCATCTTGAAAAGCTTCCGCACCGGGGAATGGCCAGGGCGTTTTTCGCCCAGAGTGGGGACGGAATCCTGGACGATCTCCACCATCGCACATATTTCTGATGATCAGGTTAGAATCTGGGAAGGTCGTATAAATTGCGGTTTCAACATCGCCATAATTCAGCATCCTTGAACACAAATTGTTACCAATAAATACAATGGTATCTTCTTTTTGGACAGCAACCAGTGCTTCATTAGAAGAGTTACATTGGAATAGTAAAGTAGTGCAAAGTAATAAAGTGGCAGAGGGCAGAAACAGCCTCTTAAGAAAAGGTTGGAATAGTTGGTACTTCATTTGAATGTTTGATTTGGTTCCCGTAGTGTTGTAAAACTAAGTTACGGATTAACGCTGATGAAGATAATTATTTTTGGGGGAATTTAGCTAATTGGAAAGGAGTGAGTGTTAAAACTTGTTTTTTGCTAGATTAATGTAGAGCATTACGCTCATACCACGGGCTGACAAGTTTAACAGAAATTGATAACTGACAGAATTATTCTTCAATTATGTTAATTCCTAGGTATTGAATAGATTTTAGATTGTATCAATTTTGGAAGGCTATAATAGTTAGGTGTACTTTTTTCTAAATTCTGAAAATCCTATGGGATAGTTCTGTTTCACTTCCCTGTTTTTTCCTAAAACCGGCCCGCTAAAACACAAGTCAATTTTTCCACTCGTTTATCCCCATCCGGTGTAAAAACTTCCAGCCAAATTACGTACACTCCAATTCTGGCTTTTTGCCCTTCCTCATTGCTACCATCCCAAGTGAGGATGCCTTCACTGGCTAAAGACTCGTTACGCGCTAAAGTGGTTACTGGACGACCGCTAGCATCAAAAACACGAATGTTGGCCAGGTAGCCTGCTTGGTCCGTTTGATAATTTAATACCAAAATATCCTCGAAAGCATCACCATCGGGAGAGAAGGTCTCTCGTTCTAAGAAAAATAAATCTTCTTGGGCTGCACTAGTTGTAATAACCTGACTGTTGGGATAGCCTGGAGTCGCAAAACCAGTACTGGCTGCTGCTGAAGCCCAGTTATTAGGTGCATTGATATCTAAACTTAGCGAAAGTCTTTCCAAAGAAACACCACGATCATTTCGTAATAAGCTGGAATGTAATTCATCCGAATAATCAAAAGATTGTAATTCTAGGTCATTTATTACGAGCGTTAAATTGCCTTCATCCGAGCTCAAAGTTGGTAGATCAGCCTCAATAATATTGGCTTCTGCTGGTAGTGGATAATCTCTTGTAATATCGTTGATATCTGGCGTGATGGCTAAGTACTGTCCGGGGAGGAGGAGTTGCTCGAACTCAATACGAGTTTGATTGTTTCCGGAGCTCCGAAGGCGATTGATAATCTGCAAACCATTTAGGCTGATCACTTTGTTTGAAGTATTGACCAATTCAATAAAGTCGCTGCCACCAGATTGTGGGTTGAATAAAATTTCGTTGAGTTGTAGATCTCCAAAGGCAATGGTTTGTGGGACAGCTAGTTGAACTTGTTGAGGATTGTCCTGGAAATTACCCAAACAGTCTTCTGCTTGTTCTATAGTCAAGGTGTAAACTGTACCGGGGACAATAACATCTGCTAATTGTAAGGTGACTGAATCTAGTCTTGGGCCGCTTATTTCAGCAGATAAAATTTCGATATTTGGACTCAATTGGTAAATACCGGTCATGCCCATTAATGCCCCTAAAGTTTCATTAAAAGAGAGTTTGATTTGACTGGAGTTGGCTACAAAAGCAGCACCAATTACAGGAGGAATCGCTTCCGCTGTAATATCAGCTACACTGTTTGCTTGGCCTGGAGTCCCCCCATCTGGACTTAAGGATGCCTGCCAGTTACCCGGACAGTTAGCAGGCTGGTTGGAGAAAATACGTTCAATCGAAAAACCGCCATCACTTTTGTCATTGTCTTGATACCAGCTTAGATCGTATAAGATGTTTTGCAAAATGATACCTTCCTCTAATAGGCCGACAGTAATAACATCTCCTCCATTGCTCAGCGTCGGTAAAGAAGGGACGCCCACTACTTTCCCGAAAGGTAAAAATTGAGCACTGTTATTGGCATTGGTTACGATCAGGAATTCTCCGGGTAGCAACACCGATTCAGGAAGTAATCTAGGACTACCACCACTAGCAATGCCTACCTCTGACAAGTCTAATGCTTTTTGGCTCGCATTATACAACTCGATGTATTCAAAGTTTGGAATGCCAGCCGCTCCATTTGGATTGGCCATGAATTCACTGATGATCAGATCTCCGATTGCTGGCCTTGAAGTTTGGAAAAATTGAAAGGCTTGAGTGATCGGTGGGCTGATGTTTCCTGCTTCATCACTAATGTTTTGAATGCTTATTTCGTAGTTGGTTAAATTTGTTAGGGGCTTGTTTAATAAAGCAATTATGGTATTGCTTTCTTCAGGATTTGCAAGGAATAGACCAACTGGTCCAATTCCTTGATTGATAACGAAGTTTTCAGGTAATAACGAAGCATCGGCAATGGGCTCACTAAAAATCAATCGGATAGAGTCTGCTGCGAAGGCATCTACCGAAAGTAGCTCTGGTGCTATTTGATCACTAAAAATAGGATCAATAAAAACGTTGTCAAAGAAAAACAAATCATTCCGAGAGGAGGTGTAACGGCAAAAGAAGCCAAAGTGGGTGAGGTCTCCAAATGTGACATCTGTGGCAGTCCCTTCTACTTGATAATTGTTCCCACCGTTGTAATCGACTCCCAATGTCCATAAACCCTCTGTAGATCTAGTTAATTCTATGGCTGCAATTACTGGGGCACTTCCAGCGCCACCAAGCGTACCACTAATTAATTTTTCTTGACTTCCGTCCGTATTCAGTTTATAAAAATCAATCGCATCATTACTACCTGAGATTCCACCTATTTGGACAAAATAGGCGCCTGTACCGATGCTCACTTCTGGGGCTGTAGAAAGTACAGCTCTAGCAAAATTGCTGGTAGAAGGACTGAAATCTAATTGTACGGAAAAACGCCAGGTGGTGAGCTGCGCTAGGCTGGTATTGGCTTGCGTAAATAAAACGGAGGTATTTGAGCTCCCCGGATCATTGTCCATTAATTGAAGTTGGCCATCATTAACCATAAATAAACTAAGGTCTCCCAACCAAGCCGGATCACTTGTTAAATCGGTATTGGAGAAGTCATCTTGCACTTGAGCTAAGCTCTCGGTAATGGATAAAAAGGTAAAAAGGAAGATAAAAAATAGGTTTTTCATACTTGGAAGGTATGGAAAGTAATGTTTAATGCGCGTATATTTGCACACCACAAAGATAACGATCCTCTTTAAGAAAAGGGAAGAGGTCTTCGTTAAATAATTAAAAAGGATTATTTACAATCCATCGGATGAGTGCTCTAACCATTATTTTTTTACGATGAAGTTATGTTATCATATCTTCAAAAAACGATTGAACAATGAAAGTTGCAGTTGTCGGTGTCACCGGTTTAGTAGGTAATGTGATGTGCCGTGTTTTAGAAGAAAGAAATTTTCCAGTATCTGAATTTATTCCTGTCGCTTCGGAGCGTTCTGTTGGGAAAGAGATTGAATTTAAGGGCAAGTTTTATCCTGTGGTAGGTATGGAAACAGCTATTGCTGCTCGTCCAGATATTGCCTTATTCTCAGCTGGGGGAAGTACCTCATTGGAGTGGGCTCCCAAATTTGCGGAAGTTGGAACGACAGTTGTTGACAACTCTTCTGCCTGGAGAATGGATCCAAATAAAAAATTAATTGTGCCAGAAGTAAATGCCAATGAATTATTGGAGGTAGATAAAATTATTGCCAACCCCAACTGTTCTACTATCCAAATGGTGGTAGCGCTTGCGCCTTTGCACGCCGCTCTAGGAATCAAAAGGTTAGTAATATCTACTTATCAATCATTTACAGGTACTGGGGTGAAGGCTGTAAAACAATATCAGCTAGAAAGTAAGGGGTTTGAGCCAAAAACGGATGAAATGGCTTATCCATATCCGATTTTTGAAAACTGTCTGCCGCATTGTGATGTCTTTTTAGAAAACGATTACACCAAAGAGGAAATGAAACTGGTACATGAAACCAGGAAAATTTTGGGGGATGCAGATATGAAAATTACAGCTACTGCAGTTAGAGTACCTGTACATGGTGGACATAGCGAATCTGTAAATATTGAGTTTGAAAAGCCATTTGAGCTGAATGCCATTAAAGAGCTATTAGCAGATTCGCCTGGAATTATTGTGGAAGATGACATTCACCGTAACAAATATCCAATGCCGCGTTATGCTAAAAACCGTGATGAGGTATTTGTAGGTCGAATCCGTAGAGATGAGTCTATTGCAAATGGCCTCAATTTGTGGATTGTCGCGGATAATTTACGTAAAGGAGCAGCTACGAATGCGGTACAAATTGCCGAATTTCTGCTGGCTCAAAAGCTGGTTGGCGAAAAAGTCCATTAATAATGGTAATAAATCCGTCATTCCTAGCGTAATACTTGGTAAAAGATCGCTATTTTTTTAATTTGAGAATCTAGTACACTGTAACATAAATTTCTAAACATTTTGAAGCCAGATTTTTACTCAAATAATTCCTTGCGTACTCGCTTTCGTAGCTTTGGCTACGAAGCTTCGCCGCGTCTCGTCTTGAGTAAAAATCTGGTCGTTCAAAATATTCATTAACTTTTATTACAATGAACTAGTAAATTGTTTACAAGACTATTTTATAGTTAACGTACAGTGCCTTTTCTGCCTTAAAGTTGATTAGTTTGTGAATAGGATTCCTATTTCTCTGAATACACTTTTCTGCAGATTTTTTGAAAACGAAATTTATTACAGTATCATGAAGACCAAACTCGTCCTTTGGGGATCAAATGCACAGGAAGAAAAAGTGTTAATTGCACTTGAACTTGTTGCAGAAGATAGCACCGTTAAAGTTTATACCTTTCCAGAGCATTCAGTAACAGAAGAATTTTATAAGTTGCTATTAGAGGAATGGAGAAATGGAAAAGCCGTTGAATTCCCTGATGGTTATGCCATTGAAGAGCGCCCTTTAAGTGTTTCTAGCCGTTTATTGCCTGACCACCTCAAAGTAGAAAGAGAGGATATCATAGTACGTGCCCAAACCGAGTGGCATTTTATTATCCTTTCTGCCAAACTTAATGATGCTTACAAATCAGAGCTTGAAGACTTGAAGGATAGAATCTCCAAGTTGAATAAATTTGAGTCTGGTGTCTGGGAGGAACTTAAAGGCTTTTGGGCCAAAGTTCAGGGCCAGGTAAGAGAGCGTAATTTATTTCGAGAACATGCCGATACCCTTCGGGACATGACCAATACACTTTTTAGTGACCTAAAGCAGTTGCGGTCAAAAATGGATGATGAATTCAAAAAGACTTCTGAAGAGAACCGGAAAGCTTTCATGGAAAGGCTAAGTGCGGTGGAAGAGAAGATCAATAAGGGCATGCGCTTGCAGTCTATTTTTGATGAATTGAAAAATATCCAACGCAATTTCCGGAATACCAAGTTTACCAAAGAACATCGTTCTAAAGTATGGGAAAAACTGGATGGTACTTTCAAGATTGTCAAAGAAAAACGTTTTGGTCCAGGAGCTAATCAGGATCGTTCTCCGGTTGAAAGACTACAAAAACGGTTTCAAGGACTTTTGGCTGCTATCGAGAAGATGGAGCGTTCGATCAAAAGAGATGAGGATGATCTAAGTTTTCAAAAAAGAAAGATTGAAAGAACGGATGGCCAGTTAGAAGCACAAATCCGCCAAGCTAAAATAAAAATGATCGAAGAGCGTATTCGTTCTAAAAAAGAAAAATTGAGCGAAATGCTGACCACTAAAGTGGAGTTGGAGCAAAAAATGGAAACCCTCCAGAAAAAAGAAAAAGAGCGCGCTGAAAGAGAAAAGATCCAATTGGCAAAAAAAGAAGCCGAAAAGAAAATTGCGGAAGACATTAAGCAAGCTGCAAAGGCTAGCTATGATGAAAAAAGTGAAGCACTGGCAAAAGCTGCTGCTGTCCTTAATACAGATGCTAAAGAGACGGCTTCAGAAGCTCCAAAAGCAGAGCCAGAGCCAGAAGCTAAGACTGAAACTAAAGGGGAAAGCTTTTTAAGTGCTGCTGCTGCTACCTTAGGAGAAGCATTTACAGATGTAGTAGACACCGTTAAAGCCGTAGCTGAAGTTATGGAAGATAAACTAGAAGACGCTGTAGAGGAGATCGTAGATGAGGTGAAAGAAAGAATGAAACCTAAAAGTGAACCGGTCAAGCCTGCAGCTGAAACAACAAAGACTCCTGAAGCAGAATCAGAAGAAGAATAGTCGGCTGATTTACATTTTTTAAGTAAAAAAGCAAAAAAGCCTCAAGTTTCGAAAAGAAATTTTGAGGCTTTTTTGTTTTTTTTATCACAAATAAAATTCTCAAATATCTGATTGTCAGGTTATTATTTGTTTTTGTGTTAGCTTTTTTATTCACAAAAGGTGAATTTTGTCCTTGTTGTACCGTTAGATTGCGTGCATATTTGTACTGTGAGAAGGAAATAGAGGATGTTGAAAAGGCAAAAGTGCCAAACAAATTTGAAATATGTTCATGGGATTATAATGGTGTTTCGCTCCGTCAATGACGGAGCGATACTCACTTTCTTCCAGAATCAAAATAAAAAAGGGTGGTAAAGACCACCCTGCTAATGTTCACATTCATGGGATTATGAAAGTTAAATGAGATTACAATTTGTTATTGTTAGGTTTATAATGAATGTGCGCACAATATAGTTACTTAATTTCGGCTAAAAAAATAGTTGAGGTTAATTAAAAGTAAATAAAGAAATTAATTTTGGATATGTTCATGGGATTATAATTGAAAGGGTCACACAGAGTGTGACTTTTTTTTTGCCCTATATGCACGGTTTGAGTGCTTGAAAATAGTTTCCGCTAGATTGATTTTTGAAACAGGATTTGCAGCATTAGGGAATTTACAGCATGCTGCTGTTGCCAAGACTCTAAGCTTTT
>CAXIDD010000215.1:0-8163 GCA_964021975.1 uncultured Saprospirales bacterium
ATGCCATCGTCCTCAATGGTGACATGGAGGCATACAGCAAAGCTTCTAAATTGGTCACCGAAGTGATTGCAGATGCGGTCCCACTATTTGAAAAAGCCTCTATTGATGAATTCTATGCCGACCTCAGTGGGATGGATCGTCATTTGGGCTGCTGGAAATGGTCACAGGAATTAAGACAAAAGATCATCAAGGAGTCAGGTCTACCTATTTCTATGGGTTTGTCCATCAATAAACTGGTTTCTAAAGTCAGCACCGGAGAGTCTAAGCCCAATGGTGCAGGGCTAATCGACACAGGCCAAGAAAAGGCTTTTTTAGCTCCCTTATCCGTAAAAAAAATACCGGCAATCGGCCAGAAAACTAGCCGAAAACTGCAATTAATGGGCGTCCGAACAGTACAAACCCTCAGCGAAATCCCCCCCCAATTGCTGGTAAGAGAATTTGGAAAAACCGGCTACCAACTCTGGCAAAAAGCCAATGCCATCGACGATAGCCCAGTAGTACCGCACATCGAACGAAAATCTATCTCCACCGAACGTACTTTCCAGGTAGACACCATCGATATTCGCAGCATGAAAGGCATACTGACCTCTATGATCGGCCGCTTAGCTTATGATCTACGTCAGCAAAAAAAATTGACCGCCAACCTCACCGTCAAAATCCGGTATACAGACTTTAATACCTATACCAAACAAAAACGCATTGCTCATACCGCCAATGAGCAAGCTCTACTGCAACAGGCCCTGCTCCTATTTGATCAACTCTATCACCGCAGACAACTGGTGCGTTTAATTGGCGTGCGTTTCGGAAAATTGGTGCATGGCCATACTCAAATGAATCTCTTCGAAGATCGAGCGAAGGAAGATCATCTACAAAGTGCAATGGATCGCGTACGTCGCCGCTTTGGCACCCAATTTATTGACCGAGCATCTACCAAGTAGTGTACCTCAATTGCCATACTTATTATAGCCTCCGCTACGGTACTTTTGCTCCAGCTGACCTGGTAGCAAGAGCAGCGGATTGGGGTGTACAGACTTTAGTCTTGACCGACATCAATAATACCAGCGCCGCTTCCGAGTTTATACGCTTGTGCAAAAAAAAGGGCATCAAACCCATATTAGGAATTGATTTTCGGACGGAAGATTATCAACGTAAATACCTCGGAATTGCTCAAAACATAGAACGTTTTCGAGAACTGAATACCTTCTTGACTCAACATAGCCGAAAAGGTACGAAGCTACCAATGGAAGCACCCAACTTTAAACACTGCTGGGTGATTTATCCGCGTTTGCATAAGCCCATAGAAGATTTCCGAGACCATGAATTATTAGCGATTCGGCCAGAGCACGCTACGCGTTTATTTAAACATCCATTATTGGAGCATACCCATAAATTGGTGATTACACAAACCGTTACTTTTGCGGATGATACCAGCTATCAATTGCACCAATTACTCCGAGCTATTGACTGTAATATCGTGCTTTCTAAATTAGGGCCTAAAGACATCGCGAAGGCAACCGACCGCTTGATAGCACCAGAAGATTTGCTGTACTTTTACCGTGCTTATCCGAAAATCATTGAAAATACAGCACGTATTTTGGCCAGTTGTGCTATCAATTTACCAAGCGGCCTGGTCGTAAACCGTCAAACTTTTACGGGTCGTAAGGCAGACGATTTTGATCTATTAGAAAAGTTAGCACAGAAAGGAGCTATCAAGCGTTATGCGGACCATCGTGGCGCTGTCCCTCAGCAAGTGAAGGAGCGCTTGCGCAAAGAGTTGGAAGTCATCCGGAAGCAGGACTTCTGCGCCTATTTCTTAATCACCTGGGACATTGTGCGTTATGCAGAAAGTATGGGATACCGACACGTAGGACGCGGCAGTGGGGCCAATTCTCTGGTCGCTTATTGTATTTTTTTAACGGATGTAGACCCCATTGAATTAGATCTGTATTTTGAGCGCTTTATCAATCCTTACCGAGCCTCCCCACCAGACTTTGATATTGATTTTTCCTGGGATGAACGCGATGAAGTGATTGACTATATATTCCAGCGTTACGGTAAGGAGTATACCGCGATGATGGCCACTTACAGTACCTTTCAAGGTCGAGCTATTATTCGAGAACTGGGTAAAGTTTTTGGTTTGCCCAAAGCGGACATTGATCAAATTGTAGCCCATCCCAATGATCCAAAGCAGCAGCATGAGTTGGCAAAATCTATTTTCTATTATGGTAAAATGCTGGAAGGTTTCCCCAATCACTTATCAATTCACGCCGGTGGGATCTTGATTAGCGAACAGCCTTTAGCCTACCATACGGCCCTAAAGATGATGCCCAAAGGCGTACCAATCACACATTTTGACATGCACCATGCGGAAGATATGGGTTTTCATAAATATGATATCCTAAGTCAACGTGGACTAGGGCATTTAAAGGAAGCCGTCCACCTAATCAAGAAGAATCAACGAGCCGCCATTGATATTAACGATCTACCACAAATTAAGCAAGACGAACGCGTGAAAGCTTTGCTACGATCGGGCCAGTGTATGGGCTGTTTTTATATCGAATCACCGGCCATGCGGGGTTTACTGGGTAAGTTACAATGCGATAACTACATTCATTTAGTCGCCGCTAGTTCGATCATTCGGCCCGGAGTGGCAAAGTCGGGTATGATGCGCGAATACATCAAACGTTTTCATCAGCCGGAATCTTTTCAGTACCTACATCCGGTTTTTGAAAAACATTTGGGCGAGACCTTTGGAGTCATGGTTTACCAGGAAGATGTGATGAAAATCGTACATCACTTTGCAGGTTTAGATTTGGATGAAAGTGATATTCTACGACGGGTGATGAGTGGTAAAAAGGCCAAAGGCGACACCCTACAACGCTTACAGCAAAAATACTGGGACAATTGTCGGGCCCGTGGTTATGAAGACACATTGACGGAAGAAGTCTGGCGTCAGGTAGAGAGTTTTTCAGGCTATTCGTTTTGTAAGGCGCATTCCGCTAGTTTTGCTGTGGAGAGTTTTCAGAGTTTATATTTGAAGGCTTATTACCCCTTAGAATTCATGGTGGCAGTCATCAATAATTTTGGTGGTTTTTACGCGGCAGAGTACTACTTTCACGAAGCGAGGATGAGTGGTGCGCACATCCATCCGCCCTGTGTAAACCACAGTTTGTATTTGACCAATATCGAAGGGACAAATGTTTATATTGGCTTCAAACATTTGCATCAGATGGAACGTCAGGCAGCCCATCGAATCATTTCGGCTCGTAGCCAAGGTGGCCCGTTTAAAGACCTAGAAGATTTTATTCAACGGGTAGAAATTAGTGCAGAACAATTAGAAATATTAATTCGGATTGGTGCTTTCCGGTTTACTGGAAAAAATAAATACGAGCTGATGTGGGAAAAAAATGCCCTATATAATCCGCGTCAACAATGGACCAATACCCTACCTTTATTTGAAGAAAAAACAGTCAGCCAACAAGACTTACCGATTCTAGCAGAAGGTGTCGATGACCAAACTTTTGACGAAATAGAGTTAATCGGCTTCCCACTTTCTTCCCCCTTTGATTTATTGGAAAAGCCTGCCATTTACGATAGTATCCTGGCCCAACATTTAGCTTTAAAACACGCTTCCATCGTCCATATTCTAGGCTATTATGTTTGCAGAAAAGAAGTTCGGACCGTGAAAGGAAAACGGATGGCCTTTGGTACCTGGATTGATACAGCTGGTCACTTTTTTGATACCACCCATTTTGCCTACGCATTACAATATGCCCCCTTCAAAGGAAAAGGAGTTTACAAAATTGAAGGAAAAGTCGTAGAAGAATTTGGATTTTATAGCATTGAAGTCCGGAAAATGGAACGACTGCCTTTTCGTAAAGATCAACGTTATACCTGATAAAGATCACTCTAAATTGTCCTATATTCTCTATCTTTGCACACCAAATTAAACCAAAACAAGCTAATTATGAAACGACTAGAGCACGTAGGCATTGCAGTTAAAGATTTAGCCGCCGCCAACGAAGTTTACACCGCTTTATTCGGCAAGCCAGAATACAAAATCGAGGAAGTAGCCTCCGAACAAGTAAAAACGGCTTTCTTCCAAATGGGCGAGTCTAAAATCGAACTCCTAGAGTCCAGTGGAACGGAGAGTGCGATCGGCAAGTTCATTGAGAAACGGGGCGAAGGTTTACACCATTTGGCTTTTGAGGTAGACGATATCCAAGCAGAAATGGATCGTTTAAGCGCCCAAGGTTTTCGAGTGCTCAATGAACAACCCAAACGCGGAGCCGATAACAAACTAGTCTGTTTTTTACATCCTAAAAGTGCCAACGGCGTACTAGTAGAGCTATGCCAGACCATAGTGAAATGACCTATAAAAATAGCTTGAGTGCTATTCTTGGGTGGCCTTAGGTGCCTCGGGTGGTTTAAAATTAGGCTCCGTGCCACATTATTACAGAAATACCTACTTTCGTAATCCCTAATTTCACAAAAGAATACTTCGAAGAATGGATTTAGAATGGTACCATTATGTCATTGCGATAGTCGGTAGTGCAATCGCAGGAGGCATCAACACGCTGGCAGGAAACGGCTCTGCCATCACGCTCACCATCTTAACCGAATTGATCGGCCTACCAGGCAACGTCGCCAATGGTACCAACCGAGTCGGTATCTGGACCCAAAGCATGGCGGGTACCTATGCCTTCTATAAAAACGGCAAACTCAACATCAAAGAAAGTTGGTTATACATCGTTTTGACCGTCATTGGAGCAATTGCAGGTATTCTAACGGCCGTTTGGGTGAGCAATGAGCAATTCCTGAGTGTTTTTAAGGTATTGCTGGTCGTCATGTTTGTGATCATTCTTGTCAAACCCAAACGTTGGCTGCGCGAGACAGATATCTCTAAAAAGCCACCTTTGTGGCTAGCTATTCCCCTCTTTTTAGGGGTCGGCTTTTATGGTGGTTTCATCCAAATGGGCATGGGCATTGTCTTTTTGGCCATTATGGTTTTAGTAGCACGGTACAGCTTGATTGATGGCAATGCCGTGAAGATTACCGTAGTAGCGATTTATACCCTACTCGCCATCGCTATTTTTCAATACAAGGGTATGATCGACTGGAAGATTGGTCTAATTATGGCCATTGGCCAAACCTTTGGCGGCTATTATACCGCGGTTTTTGCGGCCCGTTATGAACATGCCAATGTTTGGGCGCACCGCGTTTTGGTAGTAGTCGTGATTTTAGCACTCATCAAAATGCTGAATCTGCATTTGCTGTTTATCTAGTACCTAAATTATGAATTCTTTCAAATACTTCTTTATTTAATCTTGGGTGTCCTTGGCAGCCTTAGGTGCCTGCCTGCTGCAGGCAGGGTTCAAAAAAATTTATTCTACAAATGTTAATGATATTAAAAATAAAATCTGTACATTTATTATACAAACATTAATGATATAGAAAAATGATACCAAGTTTAGGCCTATTAGAAGAGCGCGTTTTACTCCTGGTGATGATTCAGGAAGAAGCATACGGCGTGTCTGTAGCGGAAGCTTATGAAACACAAATTGGGAAGTCTATTTCTGTACCCGCGGTCCATACCGTTTTAAAACGGCTGGAAAAAAAAGGAATGATTGAATCTCATATGGGAGAGGCTACTCCTGAGCGTGGTGGCCGCCGCAAACGTATTTTTGAAGCGACTACCTATGGATACAAAGTGATTGCAGATATCCGAGATAAGCGATTAAGATTATGGTCAATGATCCCGAAGTTAAATAAATATGGCTATTAAAAATAAACCAGGACCACCCGACTGGGCCAACCGCTTCTTAGAATGGTATTGTGCAGATGACTTACTGGACGAGATTCAAGGTGATCTACTAGAAGTCTACGAGCACCGTGTCCAGGAAAAAGGTTTAAAAAAAGCCAATTGGCTCTTTATAAAAGAGGTATTACTATTCTTTCGACCATCCTCTTTCAAAAAGAAAAATCCACTAGAAAATCTCCCGATCATGTTAAGTTTATTCAAAAGTTACTTTAAAACAGCCGCTAGAAATATTTGGAAAACCAAAGTCTTTTCCGGCTTAAATTTAATCGGCCTCACGGTTGGTTTTACTTCTTTTTTATTCATAGCCTTATACATTCAATACGAATCAAGTTTTGATCAATATCATGAGAAGAGCGATCGAATTTATCGGGTAGCGCAGGTACAAAAAGGCAGTTTTTATAAAGGCACCGACCGCTTTGCCTTGGCGCCATCAGGTTTGGGGCCTGCACTTACCGAAACCTTCCCAGAAGTCGAAGCAGCAACCATTCTAACCACTGATGAGTCGCTTTTCACAAAAGCAGATCGTACTTTTTATGAAACTGGTCTCTTCTGTGATGAATCGCTCTTCGATGTATTTTCCTTTGAAGTCTTAGAGGGAAATGGTCCTCAGTCTCTAAAAAATCCTAATTCTATATTAATAACCACCTCTTTTGTAAAAAAATATTTTGGCCAAGAAGACCCCATTGGAAAAGTTCTGGAGTTAGAGAACGTAGGGCCTCTAACCGTGGAGGGTATCCTTAAAGATCCGCCTAAGAATAGCCATTTTACATTTAGTTATATCGCGTCCATTAAAACCCTATCTTTTTATAAGCCAGGTGTATGGGACAATAATAGCTTTTATGCATATACCGCTCTAAAAGAAGGATATGCGCCACAAGTACTCGAACAAAAACTGGTAGCACTAGATCGACAATACCTGCAAACCAAAGATATAGAAACGCCAATAACAAAGTCTAAGTTCTTCTTACAACCATTAAAAGAAATCCATCTCCACTCTAGGTTGAACTTTGAAATAGGCAAAAATGGAGACATTCGATATCTTTATTTCTTTGCAAGTATTGCGATTATCATTTTACTGATTGCGGCCATTAATTACCTCAATTTTGCCATTGCTGATTCTGAACGTAGAGCAACAGAAGTAGGAATGCGAAAGGCCTTAGGTGCAAGGCGTGATCAATTAGTCCAGCAATTTCTGAGTGAGTCTTTACTATTGACATTGATCAGTTTTTTATTGGCTAATATGCTGGTGTTTTTCTTCCTACCTTTATTTAATACTTATTTAGGCCAGGAAATTGTTTTCTCTTACCAAGACAATCTGAAGCTTTTAGCTTCGCTATTAATTGTGGCTCTTTTAATCGGTATTGGTTCGGGGCTATACCCTGCGTTTTTCATTTCCAGAGTAGCACCAATGAAAGCCTTGAAGGGAAATATCATTGGTATGTATCAAAAAAGCAACTGGTTAAGAAATGCTTCGGTGACGGGCCAGTTTATGGCGGCTATTGTTTTAGCGATCGGGAGTTTAGTTATTTTACAACAGCTAAAATATGTACAAAACAAACGGTTAGGCTACAATGAGGATCAGGTTTTATTTGTCCCTTATGCAAAAGGAGAAGTGTTCAAACAATCATCAGTCATCAAGGCATCCTTGTTGGAGAACCCTCATATTAAAGAGGTAGCATTTAGCTTTTCTATACCGACCAATATGTCGCAATCTCGAAGAATTAAAGGATGGGAAGGAAGTAATGGAGAAGAAAGTGTATTGATTTATCAAGGCTTTGTAGACTATGGTTTTATGGATTTATATGACATGGGAATCATAGCAGGAAGAAGTTTTTCTGAAGATTTCCCTGCAGACTCTACTAAGCAATATATTTTAAATGAAACAGCGGTAGAATCCTTAGGATGGGACAATGCTATCGGCAAAAAGTTCCAAGAAGGCAAAGTCATTGGTGTAGTCAAAGACTTTCACTTTCAGCCACTCCACTTAGCCATTGAACCTTTATTTTTTGAGTTATCTTCAGGTGGAGGCTTAATGAGTATTCGAGGAAACATCTCTTTGAAAGTAGATGGACAGAATATAGAATCTACCATTAATTACTTGCAAAGTACGATGAAGTCTATTGTGCCAACACTCCCATTTGAATACCAATTTCTAGATGAAGCATTGGTTCAAATGTATATAAAAGAGCGGCGTCTAGGTAGAATGTTTAGCCTATTTACTGGCTTAGCCGTTTTAATTTCCATCTTAGGATTACTCGGATTGGCTTCTTATAATGTTGTGAGAAGATCTAAGGAAATTAGTATAAGAAAGGTATTAGGCGCTTCTTCTTTGAGCATTGTCA
>CAXIDD010000216.1:0-8124 GCA_964021975.1 uncultured Saprospirales bacterium
AAGTCCCTTGAAAATTTTGGTGCTCAACGGATTTCCAACCTTCGAATCCAAATATTTAAAAAATTATTTAGCCGAATCGGGTCATCAAGTTGTGGTCAAAAATCAATTGACAACCGCGCGTTATAAGTATGAGTATTTTAATATGGCCAGCCAACCTATTATTGATATTACACCAGAAAAATTAGGCTTTTTTGATCTATTAATCATCGATACCAAATCTTTACAAGGACTATCAAATCGACAATTAAACACATTAAAATCTGCAGTTGGCGACTTGGGGCTGGGTGTCCTAATTCAGGCTGATGCCAATTATTTTAGCGGTAACCAGTTTCTATCTTCCTTTAAATTTGATCGGGAAAAGAATAAAGAGACTGTATTAACCGACTATCCAAAACAAAACATAAAGAAATATCTCTATCAATTTAGAAATGATTTTTCGATTCAGTCTATCCACAATTCGGACTCAAAAATTTGGTCGGCTTATGAACGCTTGGGTTCGGGTAGAGTCGGAACCACCGTATTTCAAAATACCTTTGAGCTTATTTTGGATGGACATATCCAGGCGTACCAGGCTTTTTGGTCAAAAATGATCGAACAAATCAGTAAGCGGACAACACCTATCATTCAATGGAGTGCAAATAGTAAGATTGCCTTTAAAGACCAAGCTTTTGAATTTGAAGTAAGAACGAACGTCCCCAAACCAATAATTGAATCAAGTGAAGGATATTCCATTTCTTTACAAAGAGATGTCCATGTGAAAAGCCTATGGAAAGGTAGAGTCTATCCGAGAGACATTGGATGGCAGCAACACTATCTTAAGCAAGATAGTACGACCGTATTTCCCTATTACGTGACCGATACTTCCCAGTGGAAATCTATCACTAATTTTAATACGGTAAAAAGCAATCAAATTCACTTTAACAATACTTCTAAATCAGAGGATACTCCAAGGAAAACCTTAAAACCGGTCAATCCTTTGTGGTTTTTCATTATTTTCATCTTATGTTCTGGCTATTTGTGGTTGGAGCCGAAGTTATAAAATGCTCAAGATTACTTTATTTGCACTACCCTTTCCAGTAGTTTCACTAAGGCAAGTAAAAATCTAAACTCAATAAAATTATATCTATCATGTCAGATACTCCACTCCGTTTCAACTTTTATAATGAACAAAAACAAGCGGTACTCTACATGACAGAACATGTTGATCAAAAGATGACCTTAGAAATTTCAAACACTTCAAAAAAAGCTACGACGCTACTTCAATTAACGGAACCCATTTCAGCTACTAACCATCATTTTGAACTGATTTTTAGAGCCGGAACAATTAATCATACAGCAATAAAACTGGAAGACACCTCAGACTTCGAGCTATTTATTAATAGAGATCACAATGGAAAATTTAAACTATCCAATGATGGCTCAGCCTCATTATATTTCAAATCGAAATCTAGTCTGACTATGCAAGAAGGGCAGAACATTAAAATCAAAATAGCTAACTTAAGAGGTAATCATATACAAGGTGCACATGCAACCCTAGTAATGTTAAAGTATCAAAATTTGTTGCATGCTGGGGATAGTACGTCCTTTTCAGGCCATACGCGATCGCGGTTACTATTGCTGGAGATAGAGCGAGATTAATCATTGATCATAATTAGAAGCTGTTTGAATTTTGAACAGCATTTGTAAAAAATCACCCATAAAATAAACCATCATGGCTGGAGAAAAACAAGAAGCACCGTGGCCCTTACCAAAGTTTCATTTCAAAGTTACCTTAGGTGATATAGGCGAAATAGCCTTCCAAGAAGTATCAGGTTTAGATACGGAGGTGGATATCATCGAGTATCGAGCAGGAGATAGTAAAGGTTTTTCTAAAATCAAAATGCCTGGGCTAAAAAAAAGTAGCGCTATTACTTTGAAAAAAGGCATGTTCTCTGCGGATACAAAGCTCTATGACTGGATCAATCAGGTCCAAATGAATACGATCAAAAGGGAGACCGTTACCATCCAGCTACTAGATGAAGCTCATGCCCCCCTTTTCATCTGGACTTTAAGCAATGCTTTTCCAATGAAAGTAAGCGGTACAGACTTTATTGCACAAAACAGCGAGGTGGCAATAGAAGAACTGGTTATTGCGCACGAAGGATTAACCATTGAAAAGACTTAGCAATTATTCTAATAACTTCTAATTTTAAAAATATCATCAACCCATTTCTATGGCAATTTCACCTTTACTCCAAAGTTCTGACCCCATTTCGCTTTCTATAGAAGTAGACGGTAAAACAATACCGGAGACCATTCTAATAAAAGGCATTGAGGTAAATCGTCAGGTTAACAATATTGCAAATGCCCAGGTCGTAGCATTCATTAACCAAAATTTTGATGACAGCTCAGCCGTCAAGCACTTGGCTGATGCTTTTCAGCTAGAGTCTACTATCAAAATTAAAGCGGGCTATGCCAATGCAAATGAGCAGATATTTGAAGGCATAATTACTCGACAAGAACTAAAAATTAAAGAAGGAAGCACTATAGAATTACTTATTCATGGAGTTGACAAGGCCGCCCGTATGAATAAAACAGCAAAATCTCGTCTTTTTCAAAATAGATCAAAAGACAAGCTTTTTTCAAAAATCCTTGAACCCTATGCCTTACCTTTAAAAATAGATTCCCATCCAGATTTCACCTATTTAGTTCAAGAAAAAATGACTGATTGGGCGTTTATAAAAGCTTGTGCAACAGCCAATAATTACCTTTTGTATACTGAAGATGGCACTCTTGTCATTAAGAAACCTAAGCCAAAGCAAGTTCCCTTACTAACACTCACTTATGGTCTTGATGTAGAGCAGTTTGAAGGATACCTTAATCATTCCGAAACACAAGAAACACCCACGGTTAAAGGTAAAATTAAATTCCAAGGCAACGCTTCCCCTCAAATCAATACAACTATTGAACTTAAAAACTTTGGACTACAGTTGGATGGTAACGCCCTGGTCAGTCAGGTCGTTCATGAAATTAAAAAGGGCGAGTGGAAAACGACATTGGGTTTGGGGGGAGATATTCCAACCGAAGACCTAGTAATAAAAGCAACAAACATAGACTCCTATGAAGGCTTACGTATTGCAAAAGTCAAACAGATAACGGATGATCCTGAAGGTCAATATCGGGTTTTAGTATCTTTAGAGGATGGTTTCCAAAAAAACATAGAATTATGGGCAAAAATGGCTCAAAATTATGCGACTAATGGTGCTGGCACTTTTTTCTATCCAGAAATTGAAGATGAGGTGATCCTTTGTTTCCCAAATGGCAAATTGGATACAGCTACTATTCTTGGTCAATTTTACAGTAATTTAAAAAAACCTGTTTATACACCTGATGAAGGGAATCGTTTCAAAGCAATTGTTTCCAGAGCTGGATTGACATTTGAAATGAATGAACAAGAGAAAACTGTTCAACTCAGTACGCCAGAAGGACAGCAAGTACTCCTTTCTGATAAAGGCAAAATGATCCGTCTAAAGGATAGTAATGGAAACGCTCTTGAGCTTTCGGCTAACGGAATCACGCTAGACAGCACCAAGGATATCATCCTAAAAGCTAAAGGAGATATTCTTTTATCAGCCCATGCTGCGATTGAAGCCAAGGCCAAGGCCGACCTATACTTAGAAGCTTTAAATGTTAAAGCTCAGGCTAAAGTCGGTTTAGAAGCTTCTGGAAATGCCAGCGCCAAACTTTCTGCTGCTGGTCAATTGACCATCCAAGGAGCCATGGTCATGATTAATTAATTTACACACTGACTACATTTACTAACTAAAACATACTTAAATATGCCACCTGCTGCTCGATTAACAGATATGCATACCTGCCCCATGCAAACACCAGGGGTTCCTCCAATTCCACACGTAGGTGGCCCAATAGTTGGCCCGGGAGTCCCTACTGTTCTTATAGGTAAATTGCCTGCTGCTGTTCTAGGAGACATGCTGACTTGTGTCGGCCCTCCAGATACGATCGTTAAAGGATCTACTACCGTAATGATTAATGGAAAACCTGCTGCCCGAATGGGAGACACTACCGCACACGGCGGAAGTATCGTTATAGGTTGTCCAACTGTAATGATCGGAGGATAAACATCCGTCCTTTAATACAGTAGAACTTACTTTAACCATAAAATAATAGTTGCACCATGAATACCAACTCCGCACATCGTCAGTTACTCCTGCAAGAGTTAAAGTGGTTAGAACAGGTCATTAGTACCCGATTCCAATTACATTTCAATCAAGAATCAGATCATCAATCGATCCAATCGATTGTATGTCCCAGTCTGGATGATCTGGATTGTAAATACAGCCAAATTATTAAATTTCATCATTTTGGATGGGAAGAGCGTTTGGTACTTATATTAGCACAAACTGCGCATCTTGCACCACAATTGCTAGATCCTTTTTTTGCCGTTAACCGTATAACTGATCAGCCCTATACCGAATTTGGAGGATATACTAGTAAGCGCCATAGAGGATTTTTACCTACCCTGGAAACTGCTTTATTTTTATTAGCCGGGACCGATTTGGAGCAGCGTTTTCAGGTACACACTATCTTTGATCAGGACCATCCTTTTCACAGGGACCATATCCTTGAAAGGAAGTTGCCAGCCGATGGAGCGCCAATCTGGAGTAGTCCACTAATTTTAAGTAAGGGATTTCAAGCTCAATTAAGTTATAATCGACCTTATGAATCTTCTCAAGGTATTCTTTTCCCAGCAACAAAAATCACGACGCTTTTAGATTCAGAAGACCTAATTCTAGAGGAATCCCTAAAAAAAGAGCTCAATGAAATTGGCACTTGGGTTCAGCATCAAAATACTATTTTAGACGAGTGGGATTTTAAGCGACACCTAAAACCAGGATACAAAGTATTATTTTATGGGGCGCCAGGAACAGGTAAAAGTTTAAGTGCCGCATTATTGGGTAAAATGACGGGGCATGATGTCTATCGGGTTGATCTTTCTTTAATTGGCTCTAAATACATCGGCGAAACTGAAAAGAATCTCAATCGAGTCTTCGATAGTGCCTTACAAAACAACTGGATACTTTTCTTTGATGAGGCAGATGCTTTATTTGGACGCCGGATCACTTCCAAAAAGACCAAAAGTCGATCTTCCAATCAAGACATGGCCTTCTTATTGCAAAAGATAGAGGATTACCCTGGCGTAATCGTTATCTCCCACAGCAAAAAAATAAATATTGATCAAGCATTCGCTAGGCGTTTCCAATCAATCCTTCATTTTCCAATGCCCAATGCTCAGCAGAGGCTGCAACTCTGGAAGACTATATTTTCTGCCCATCCAATCCTGGATGAATCGGTCCAACTCGAACAATTAGCTATCCGCTATGAACTTTCAGGCGGAGCAATTAGCAATATTCTTCGTCAGGCCTCCCTTATCGCAATTGGCAGGAGTAATAAAATGGTTAATCAACGTGATATAGAAGTTGCGATACGCAGAGAATTTAACCAAGACATAGAAGGAAGGACCCTTACATAGAAAAAGAACATTATCAAAAAATGCCCGGACAATTCTTAAATTATCCAGGCATCTTCTATTAGAAATAGGCAACAATTGAAATAAATTTATTTGTCCCTTTACTTACTTATTCGGCTGAGGAGTCATCCGTAAATAAGGTTTAATCTCCGTATATCCTTTTGGAAATTGTGCTGGAATATCTTCCGTTTTAATGGAAGGTACCACTACACAATCTTGCCCATCTTCCCAATCTGCTGGAGTGGCTACTTTGTGATAATCTGTTAACTGTAGGGAATCTATCACCCTCAAAATTTCCGTAAAATTTCGACCTGTTGCCGGTGGATAGGTCAGGGTCAGACGTACCTTTTTATTGGGGTCGATCACAAATACCGTCCGTACCGTTGCCTTCGCATCCGCATTGGGGTGGATCATGTCATACATTACAGCTACCTTACGATCTTCATCTGCAATAATGGGAAAATTCATGTCGACGTTTTGAGTTTCCTCAATGTCTTTTAACCAAGACATATGCTCATTGAGCGGATCTACACTCAAAGCAATGGCTTTAACATTGCGCTTGTCGAATTCTCCTTTTAAAGCGGCTGTACGACCAAGCTCTGTAGTACAAACAGGTGTAAAATCTGCGGGGTGAGAAAAGAACATTCCCCAGCTATCACCCAGCCATTCATGAAAATTAATCTCGCCCATAGTAGTGGCGGCTGTAAAATCAGGTGCGATATCGCCTAAACGAATTGCCATTGTTATTGTTTTTTTTGGTTTTAGTAAAAATCTGTTATTAGAACAACGTATGTGATCTTGTTGTTGGTTTGCAAGGCAAAAAAATAACTGATTTTTAGCACCCTTCCTTCCTAAATACTATTAATCTTTGGTTTTGTCTTTTCCAGCGCGGAAAGCAGATTCAAAATCTCCTTTAATCCACGTCATTTTACCAACATAGTTGACTTCCGAATCCAAAATATAATCTCCGGACTGAGTATCTAAGATCAAAAAGCCCCGTTCACTACTCACGGCCTGGAATTTTCCGACTTGTGGCATTGAAGTATCAGCAGTCCGATCAAAACTATAAAAAGAAAAGAGTAATCCTGTGGTAAGAATTCCAATTAGCATGGATTTAAAATCTAACTTTTTCATAACTATACTTTTTTAAAAATTTAATAATTGGAGAAAAACTAAGTCATTTATCCCCTCCAACAAATGTTTAAATCAACTTTAAAATCCTTTTAACTCTTAACATTTATTAGACTAAGATCTTAACATCTGTGAGGCCGCAAAAATCTATTTTAGAGAATAAAAATATATTCCCCGTAAGGGAATGATCAAAAAAGTACTTCTTAAAAAAGAATATTCGTAAGTTAGTCACTGATCTAATTTTGTATTAACAAACAAACACATGCGAATTATAAAGCGATTATTTTTTATATCTCTCTTTTTCGGCCTAATGGCTTGTCAAAATAATCCTGATGAACCAACTAAAGGTGAAGATTTAAACCTAAAGCCGCAGCCAGAAATAGCAACAGCTCCTACTCCACCTAGTCCGGCCAATACAGGATCGACTAAGGGCATGGTCCAAATACCAGCAGGAATATTAAATATGGGAGGTGATAATGAACAAGCAGATCCAAATGAGTATCCCAAACATAAAGTGACCATCAATAGTTTCTGGATGGATGCCACCGAAGTAACGAATGAACAGTTTAAAAAATTCACCGATGCAACTGGCTACCAAACCATTGCCGAACGGCCCATTATTTGGGAAGACATTGTAAACACCTTACCTCCAGGGACTCCAAAGCCACCAGATAGCATTTTACAACCTGGAGCTTTGGTTTTTCATAAAACAGCTCAACCTGTATCCCTAGAAGATGTAAGTCAATGGTGGAAATGGACCATTGGAGCCAATTGGAAACACCCGGAAGGTCCTGAAAGTGACTTAAAAGGCAAAATGAACCATCCGGTTGTACAAATTGCCTGGGAAGATGCGATGGCCTATGCACAATGGGCTGGAAAACGACTACCAACCGAAGCAGAATGGGAATGGGCAGCCCGAGGTGGCTTAGAAAACATGGTTTATCCTTGGGGAAATGAACCACTTGAATCCGGACAGGAAAAGGCTAATTTTTGGCAAGGAATGTTCCCTTATGACAATGAATTAAGCGATGGCTTTATGGGCACCGCTCCGGTAGGTTCTTTCCCAGCAAATGAATACGGGCTCTACGATATGTCTGGAAATGTCTGGGAATGGTGTAGTGATTGGTTCGATTTTAATTATTACCAAAACCCCAGCGCAGTTCAGGCCAACACACTTGGACCAAGCAGGGCTTTTAACCCAAATATGCCTTATCAGCAGGAAAAAGTGGTCCGAGGAGGCTCTTTCTTATGTAATGAAGGTTATTGTTCTGGATATAGAAATGCTCGTAGGATGGGTTCTACACCAGATACTGGGCTCAACCATACGGGATTCAGATGTGTAAGAGATGTATAGAAATGGTATTAAGCCATAGATACTATTCCAATATCTGGTAGATCAATCGAAACCACTATAAATCCATTGCTCGCTAATTTTTTATAGAGTGCTACCGTCAAAAGACGATCCA
>CAXIDD010000217.1:0-8043 GCA_964021975.1 uncultured Saprospirales bacterium
ATCTTCTCTCGGGGGTCGACGAATCATCAAAAAACCAGCAATCGTACATTTAGCATCGAAGTCAAAGTTATCCAACTCTGCAAATATACCAGACTGGGCACGGATTACACCATTACCAAGGGTACCACTTTCTTCGCCAGCTAAACGAGCGATTGGATCGGGGATCCGCTTGGCCCGGAAATCAAAAGAAGTTGGCGTTAAACCACCACCTGAAACCGTAACTTTTGCATCACCTATAGAGGATACTCTAGCAATATATTTACCATTAGAAGTTTTCGTTAACTTAAGGCCAGCTCCACTTCCATTTACGCGTAGCTCATTAGAAGAAACACCAGCTGCTGATACAGAAATAGGGTTATCTACCCCAATGTACATTACGTTCATTTTATCTGCTGATACAGCTACTGATCGACGACCTACCTCGTATTCAAATTCACCTGGATAAGTTTCCACATTACCGGTTGTTGGATTGGTCAAGGTAATATCAACCTTATACCTCTTGACACCTGTACCAGAAGTACGAACAGAGTATTTGGCTTTACCTTGATCATCAACTTGCATGTTTTGTCCATTCACACTAATTCTTACATTTTCGTTGATAGAACTAGAGTTGGCACCTACAGAAATTTCTGTTTCAAAGGTTTCTCCTGCAATCACGTAACTCTTCCTAGGTGAAGATATTGGAATAAAGTTATCCACCTTAATGGTTTCTTTACCCAATTGATCAATCAAGAAGTTCAAGATTGCCGCCTCAGAAGACTTCATGTTATTGGTGTACTGAGAAAACAATGGGAAAACAGCTGCCAATGGTAATTGATTAAAGGTAAAATACTCCCAGGTAACAGAATCTCTTCCTGGTTTTTTTTCTCTCTTATAAGCATCATCAATACCCAATGAAATTTGATTTTCTAAACGGCCTAGAGATGCATCATCGATGCCTGTACCTTCGGCGCCATTTAGCTCATTTACAATTTCCATTAATTTGGCTCGAGAGCCCAGAATTTGATTCTTTAAAGTTGAAGCCATTCCGTCGTTTACCAATAAACGAGTTGTAACGTCTTTATTTTTATACCCTTTTGGTTGTCCATGATGGTTCTTATCATCATCTGGATAATACCCGCCTGAATCTTGTACTAAGGTATCTCTCAATGTTTCTACATAAGCAGTAAAATCATCAGAAACAAGTTGAATTTCTTTGGCAGCATCAACTAGAGGCTGATATTTTGTACGGTCTTGCTCTGCATTCAAATCCAGAGACTCAAAAGTATTATCATTAGAAGTATCCGTGATGCTATTATTTGCTTGGATACTATCATTTATTCGGAAGAAGGCATTGATAATTTTTGCGGAGACGTTCAGGGCCAACATTGCGGTTAGTACCAGATACATCAGATTAATCATCAACTGCCGTGGTTCCTTAGGAATTGACATAATTAATTTTTTTCAGTTGATTTAGAAAACAAAATAAATACTTCGAATAATGGCAATGGATGCCAATTATCCTTTGTTTACGTTAGACATAGCAGAGATCACAGTACCATAAACATTGTTTAGGCTGCTGTACGTGCTATTCAAACGACCAATGTTGCTGTTCAATTCACCTAGTTGGTCTTTGTAAACTTTAGTAGCTTCTACAGAATCAGACAAGTCTGCCATCGCTTCATTCATTTTAGAATAGAAGTTAGACATAGCTTGTAGCTGATCTTTTGTTCCAGAGAAATCAACTTCTTGTAGTGCTTTCAAAGAAGAAAGGCTTTTAGACATGGTTTGTAGCTCCGTCAACATACCACCCAATTGTTGCTCAACAACCTCACCATTTAGAGCTGGTGCATTGGATACATCAGCTATTGGTCCGGCAGCTAGCGGTTGAATCTTAGCTCCGTACTTATCTAGACCTGGGTATAATTTTTCCCAGTAGTAATCTTTATCTGGTGGAATCAAACCTAATAGCAAGAAGATTCCCGCCTCGGTAAACATCCCAGCCATAAGCATTTGGTCGGCGCCTTCCCATGAAAGAATTTTGAAAAGTGCTCCAAGCAGTACAACTGCTGCACCAACACCAATGATCAAGTTTTTCAGATACTTAAAGAAACTTGTTTTGAAAAATGACATCTCGTTAAATTATTTTAGGTTAGTAATTTATTTCTATCAGATTTTTTAATAATCAGACATTGGAATAATGCTTTTCTCAATAAAGGTTACACCTGATAGAAAAATTATTTGTGTATAGGTTAAAAAATTATTTTTGAGGCTTGAGTTCGTCTTGAATCTACCGTATTATAAAGCTTTTAAAAGCTAATCAGTGCTTATTTATTAAACCGTGTTCAAAGGTGACTAGGTCAAATTTACTCCATTTAAGCAACCAATAAAAACTCAAGAAACCTTTTTTGAGACGCTTAAATTTTAAGTCAATAAGTAATAAACTTCAGACTTATAACTTAATAAAACGTTTCAAAAAAGGTTACTATGGGCAGCTTACAACTACCTTATATTTTTAGCGACTAAAAATCATTTACTGAACGTCCCATAAAGGTTAAAACATTACGGAATCCAATGTGTGATTTGGTCGTATCTTGATATTCAAAATCACGTGTACTAGTCTGCAAGAAGTAGTATACATCTTTCCAAGAACCACCTCTCACTACCTTGCGCTTATCAATTTCATCGGCATCATCTGCTACCCGATCTGTAATAGTTGGGTTCAGGTCACTTAAGAAAGAGTAGGCATTTTCATAAAAAGCTGATCCAGTCCATTCTGCTACATTACCAGACATATTATACAAGCCGTAGTCATTAGCAAAGTAAGCATCTGATTTTACGGTGTAAAAACCGCCATCTTCAGGATAATTTCCTCTACCAGGCTTAAAGTTAGCCAACAAACAGCCTTTTGAGTTTCTGACATAGTAACCTCCCCAAGGGTAAGGTGCTAAGTCTCTTCCACCACGTGCTGCATATTCCCACTCGTGTTCAGAAGGAAGACGATAATCTTCTGTTTGAATCACACCCTTTTCACCAGCGTTGTATTTATTCCAAAGCTCTGTACGCCAGTAGCTAAAGGCATTGGCCATATGCCAATCTACTCCGACAACGGGGTAATCATCATAAGCAGGGTGAGAGAAATAATTTCTAGCCATTGGCTCATTGTAGCTGTAGGCAAAATCTCTAACCCAAACCAAGGTGTCAGGGTAAACAGCTACCTGCTTTTCATCTATAAAATCGCTTCGAGAAGCATTCATATCTGTATTCTTAGCAGCTCGTTGCCAATCGTACCAAAAGTAAGTATACTTTAGCTTACGAATATCCAACTGCTTTTTACCGTTGATCCGATCTTTACCTTCATAGAACATTTCTTCTAAGAGGGAAGCGTCTTCCTCATCGTCATAATCAATTGGATAACTCCAATCGATTGGAGGATGCTCCATATTATCAGGCTGTTCGGCATCTTCTTCCCAGTGCTCTAACAAGACGTGAGCAATTGAATCCGCGACCCATTGGGTGAATTGACGGTATTCATTATTGGTAATTTCTGTCTCATCCATATAAAATCCCTGAATAGAGACTTCTTTAGGTCTTTGGACAAAAGTATTCATTACGTCTTGATCACCAACTCCAATCATCAGGGTACCGGATGGCACATAAACCATACCGTAAGGGTTGATTCCTTTCCAAGCTGGACGATTCAGTACACCGGTTAGTTCACCTGTTTCGCGGCTACCTCCACATGCAGACAGGATAAAGACTAAAACTACTACTAGCGATAAGTTAATTGTTCTTTTCATTGTAACACCCGAGTTTTCCTTCAGATTTAAGTATTAATATAGATTGTTCATGTATTCGGAATGTCTTACTTTAATACATTCATTTTTAGAGAACGTAAAGATAGACGGTTAAATGTTAAAGCAAAAAATAAGAACTTAAAATTCTTACTTTCTATTCAGATTAACACTCAGCAACTTTAACGCCAGTCCAAGGCTGCTTATTATCATGTTAAATAAAAAAAAAGTTTTTTCTAAGTATCTAAAATGAGCTGACTCTATCCAAATACACTGTTCCTAGAACGCTCTTGGATGATAAATGGTATTTGGCGGTTTAGAAAAGACGTATCTTTTATTCAAATTGTAATTCAATAATATTTCGTGAGAGCCACTACTGACCTGCTTAAGGCCAGATAAAGTCATGTCATAGGCATAAGCCAATTTCACCTTTTCACTAATCCTCAAGCCACCAATAATAGCCAAGGCATCCTGACTATTGGTATTGAGCCCGCGGTATACCACTCCTCCAAAAAAATCTTCATTGTATTCCCCCATTACTCCGACAGCCATTTGTGTTTGGGTTAAGTCGGATTGGACAAATACATAAGGTTTCACCTTAATGGCGTAGGTCAATTCAAAACTTGCCCCTGCATTGGCAGAAAATGTCCGAGAATTGGTCAAAGCCAAATTACTTAAGTCAACTACTGCTTCTGTAATATTATTAAGCCCCAAACCTAGTTCCCAGGTTTCATTTTTGAAATAGGCACCAATATCAAAGGTATTGGTTGTACCTGATTCATTGACTATGGGCAGAATTGGGTCTCGATGATCAATTGATCCACCTGGATCATAAACACCTTCGGGCGTACGTAATTGTGCTCCATTAAGGCCTCGTTGGGCAAGATTAGCTCTTGCTCCAAGTGAAAGTGTACCATTTCCTAAGTTAAGATGATAGGCATAGGAAACTCCAAACCGTGTATTTTGCTCTGCTCCAAATTGATCATTGGCAAAAGATAGTCCAATTCCACCTTGTAAAGCGGCAAGTGGCGTATGCACATTAACTTCCTGTGTAATGGGCGTAAAATCTAAACCTAACCACTGTCTTCTAAAAACACCAGTTGCACTCAAAGAATAGTCCATTCCTGCAAACCCCGCATTATAGGCAAAAGGATTTAACATGAACATACTGTAATGGCTCTCTTGCTGAGCCTGGAGATTAAACTGGCTAGAACAGAAAAGGAACATTAAAAGGAATAAGGTTTGAATCCTGCGCATAGAGCGTTTTTTTGAGGTAAACAGCTTATTAAGCCTTCCTTAAATCATAAACGAGCTTTAACCGCTAAAGTTTTAACAATGCTTAATTTTAGATACTTCTTTATTAATGATGTCGGCTAGTAGCGGAATACCTGCCTTTCCTCTAAAGATAGCCTTTTGCTTGTAAGTTAAAAAGTTCTGCATATTTTCCATCCTTTTCCAACAATTCCTCGTGAGAACCAATTTCCAATAATTGCCCATTTTCCAGGAATAAAATTCGATCAGCCATTCTTACCGTAGAAAAACGATGGGAAATAAGGACCGCACTTTTTCCTTCAATCAACTCCGCAAAACGCAAGAAAACTTCGTGCTCTGCTCTAGCATCTAGTGCTGCTGTTGGCTCATCTAATATCAAAAGCTCCGCATCGCGCATGTAGGCTCTAGCCAAAGCAATTTTTTGCCATTGACCACCGGATAATTCCAAGCCGTCTTTGAAACGTTTTCCAAGGAATTGCTCATACTTTTGAGGAAAAGCTTCTACAACCATTTCCGCTAGGCTCTTTTGTGCAGCATCTTCAATTAATTCCATGTTCTCCACTTCTTCTATGCTGCCCACGGCAATATTCTCCCGGACTTTTAATTGAAACCGCACAAAGTCTTGAAAGATAATCCCAATATTGTCTCTTAAACCTACCAAATCAATTTCTCGAATGTCTACCCCATCGATTAGAATTCGGCCTTCGGTTGGTTCATAAAGCCGAGCCATTAACTTAACCAAGGTCGTTTTACCGGCGCCATTTTCCCCTACAAGAGCCAATTTCTCACCTGCTGGCAAATGAAAGGATAAATTTCTAATTGCCCAGCGATCTGTCCCAGGATATTTAAAGCTTACATTTTCAAAAGTAAATCCTTGTTGTAAGGGTACTGGAAAAGCTTGCGTATTCTCCTTATTCTTAATCGTTGGAACAATAGCGAAAAAATCAAAAAGGTCTTGTAGATACATCGCACTATCCGTAATCCTGGAAAAACGTCCCATAATGCCTTGTAGCATACCTCGCATCCGACTAAAAGCCCCGGTTAGAAAAGTAAGGGACCCAACCGATATTTGCCCCGTGATGGTTTGTATCGCAATCACAACATAGGCACCATAATAGGCTAAAGTACCCACCACAGATAGTAAGCTTCCCCAGAGATTTCTCTGCAAAGAAATTTTACGGTTTTCGTGGTAATACTCATTCGCTAGATTAAAAAATCGCTTGGCCAGAAAATCAGCTAGGTTGAAAATTTTCACCTCCTTTGCCGTGGTATCACTGGCCCCAATGTACCGAAGATAGTCCAATTCTCTGCGTTGAGGTGTCCAGGCTCTAGTTAAAGAGTAGGTGCGTTGATTAAAGTGGGTCTCTCCCAGGAATGACGGAATAACGGCGACAATAAGAATGAGAATCAGCCAGGGATTAAACGCAACTAAACCAACTCCCAGGAAGATAATGGTTATGGAATCTTGTAATTGTTGCAAAGCCAAAGACATCAACATGGTCCGTCCTGTGGTTTGTCTGCGAGCCCGCTCCAATTTATCATAAAACACTGGATTCTCAAATTGGTACATATCCAATTTAGCGGCATGCTCAATCAGATCCATGGAGGTTTTATTGGCAAAAAGATCTCCTAAAAGGCTTTCTGTCAAAGAAATACCCCGACTAATTAGATCTGATACAATTGCAAGTGCTAATTCACTCCCAATTAGTATCCATAGGTAGCGTGCTTCTTCAAGTGGTTGTGGTTGATCAATTAGCCGAATAATTTCATCAATAATCTCTTTACCAATGTAAAGCATTACTAATGGAATGCCAGATTTAATGAGTCGTAAAAATATATTTCCCAGCGTAAGGCTGCGACTGGTCAGCCAAATCAATTTAAAAAATCGAGGTAAATTATTGAGTGCTGCAAATTGCTGTCGCAGCGTTTTTTTTTCTTCGTTTGGTTTTGCCATATAGATTTTTAAATGAAGTATTTTGTGCAGCGAAATAAGCTTATATTTTGAACTTAACTACCCGCTGGCTCTTTTAATAGGTCTATACCCTACAATACCATAAACAACACCATCTATAAATAAAGTTTCATTTGTATATGTCTAAAGACTTGGAAGAATTCAATCTAATCCTGACTGCTCTTTTAATTGAAAAAGAAAAGGATTTGGAAAATTATAAAAAAAATATCCAACGACTCACTTTGCAAGAACGAGTTGAAAAAGGTGTTGCTTGGTATCCCCTCCAAGTCAACCGACAAGGTTATACCATTGGAGAACGTGCCTTTGTAACCGTAGAACGCACTAAAAATATAGATGGCAAACACCGCTTTCGTTCGGGAAACCCCGTACGATTATTTACCAATCAGGCGGTTAATGGTAAGGGAGAAGTGCATGGGGTCATCTATTTTATAAAGAAAAATAAGATGAAGATTATCCTAAATAGTAAAGATAGTCCGGAATGGCTCAATATGGGTTTACTTGGAATAGACTTATTATTCGATGATCGTACCTATCAGGAAATGGAAAAGGCCCTTAAGTTGGTTCAAAAAGCCAGTGGAGATCGCTTAGCTGAAATCCGCTCCATTTTTTTAGGAAAAAAGGAACCCCAATTTGTACCCATTGAGCGCCCTATTGAATTGCCGCAACTTAATGCCTCCCAGAATACAGCAGTCAACGAAATGATACACAACCAAGATGTCCGCATTGTACACGGGCCTCCGGGTACTGGTAAGACGACCACTATGGTTCAGGCCATTAAGCAACTTTGTAAAACGGAGCGTACCGTTTTGGTAAGTGCGCCCAGCAATACAGCCGTCGATTTAATCACAGAGCGTTTGGCGATGGAAGGTCTTTTGGTGGTCAGAATTGGTAATATTTCTAGGGTAGATGAAAACGTTATCAACAATACGCTAGAAATGCGGATGTCTCGACATCCTGAAAGTAAGAATATTAAAAAATTAAAAATTCAGGCGGCAGATAAACGCCGGCAAGCCCAACGATTTAAAC
>CAXIDD010000218.1:0-8043 GCA_964021975.1 uncultured Saprospirales bacterium
ATTTACTTAAACTTCCTTAGACTAAGAGCATGAAATTTCTATTATCATCTCGTTATATTATTCTTATTCTACTTTGTACAAATGCGGCCATTGCCCAGAATGTACTAAAGGGTGTTGTAACAGATACAGAAGGAGAACCATTGATTAGTGCAACAATACTCGTTAAAGAAACAGGGACGGGAATGGTTACAGACCTAGATGGTCGTTTTGAACTGACACTTAATGTAGCACTACCTACCATTATTGAAGTATCCTATACGGGTTTCAACCCAAAAGAAATTGAGGTTACTTCGTTTGATGAAGAACTTACAGTAGCACTAGAAGAGTTTACGGAAGTAATGAGTGTAGTAGAAGTAAAAGGTCGAAGGATTAGTGAAAAACGGCAGCAATCAGCCCTCACTATGGAGACCCTTGATAATATTGCCATTAAAGAAACACCTGCGGCTAATTTCTATGATGGTCTAGGATCTTTAAAAGATGTGGATCTTACCGCGGCCAGTTTGGGCTTTAAGATCATCAATACGCGGGGCTTTAACTCCACCAGTCCGGTACGTTCGCTGCAAATAATTGATGGTGTTGATAACCAATCCCCTGGATTAAACTTCTCTTTAGGTAACTTCTTGGGTGCTTCTGAGCTGGATGTCAATCGAGTGAATCTGATCGTTGGGGCAAGTTCTGCTTTCTATGGACCAAATGCCTTTAATGGGGTGATTTCTATGGAGACAAAAAATCCATTCCTGCAAAAAGGTCTTAGTGCAATGGTCAAAGTTGGAGAAAGAAACTTGATAGAAACGGCGGTTCGTTTTGCGGATGCTGTAAAAGATAAAGAAGGACGTGATCGATTCGCTTACAAAATCAACTTTGCCTATTTCCAGGCGGATGACTGGGTAGCGGATAATTATGATCCTGTATTTGATACGCCAACTGGTATTGGCAATCCCGGTGGCTTTGATGCGGTAAATATTTATGGAGATGAATATCAAACCGCCAACGACCTATCTAATTCTCGAAGTAATCCTGGATTGGGTATCTTTCACCGAAGAGGTTACGAAGAAATTGATGTTGTAGATTATAACTCTAATAACTTCAAGGCAGGACTAGCGCTTCATTACCGCTTAAAGCCAGAGCAAGACTTTAAGTCTCCTGAGCTAATTTTAGCTTCTAATTTCAGTCAAGGGACCACGGTCTTTCAAGGAGACAACCGTTTTAGTCTGAGAAACATTCAATTTTACCAGCACCGTATTGAATTAAAGAAACAAGACGAATATTTTATTCGCGCTTATGCCACCCACGAGGACGCAGGAGATTCTTATGATCCTTACTTCACTTCTTTGTTGTTACAAGAAAGAGTTAAAGAAGGCAACGATTGGCGAGCTGATTACATCAATTTTTGGTCCCGAACTGCAGTGCCACAAATCACCTCTATTGAAGGCTATCCAAGGCCAACTCAATTTTTGGGTCGTCCGGATGAATTTAGGGAAGCGATTAATAATTTCTTGGGTCAGCCCCAGGTTGTTGATCTGATCGCAGATCTGCACCAGCAAGCACAAGTAGCCGCTTCGACGGGGAACCCAATTACGGGGACTCAAGACTTCTTAGAGCCTGGAACCGAACGTTTCCAGGAAGCTTTTGATGATATTACCTCAAGTATTTCCTTTGCAGAAGGTGGTACTCGCTTTTTTGATCGATCGGCTCTTTTCCACGTTCACGGAGAAAAAATGTTTAATGATGTTTACGAAGGAGGTTCTATAACAGATTTAGATTTACGCGTGGGAGCAAACTTTAGACAATATTACCCAAATTCTCAAGGATCTATTTTATTGGATACCTTTGGCCGGAACATTGATGTCTATGAAATGGGACTCTATGGTGGTGGCACCATTGAATTTAATAGTGAAATAAAGGTCAGTGCTTCCTTGCGTTTAGACAAGCATCAAAACTTTGATTACCTTTTCTCACCAGCTGCTTCCATCGTATATAATCCTTCACCAAATAATACTTTAAGGGCTTCTTTTAGCTCTGCTATCCGGAATCCAACTTTAGCGGATCAATACCTTTTTTATAATGTGGGTCGAGCCGTTTTACTTGGAAACTTGGATGGGGTACAAGATTTAATTACCATCGAATCTATTGGTGATTACCTAAACACTTTAGACAATACGGTTTTAGAGTTCTTTGATGTGGACCCAATCAGGCCAGAGCAGGTTAGAACCGTAGAGGCAGGGTATCGGACCTTAGTTGGGGAAAAACTATTCCTTGATGCGACCTATTACTTTAGTTTTTATCAGGATTTTATTGGTTTCAACTTTGGGGTTGATGCTTCTTTTAATCCCTCCAATGGTCTCCCTACTGATGTGCAAGCATTTCGGGTAGCAGCTAATGCGACCGATCGAGTAACAACTCAAGGTTTGTCGGTGGGTTATAATTATTATTTCTGGGATAAGTTTGTCTTAAGCGGTAACTACGCCGGGAATAAGGTGAAGACGGCAACGGATGATGCGATTATACCTGCTTTTAACACGCCGGAGCACAAATTTAACATCGGAGTTTCCTCAAGAGATATAGACTTAAACCTTGGCTTTGTCACTTTGCAAAGTTTTGGATTTAATGTGAATTACAAATGGATCGATTCTTTTATTTTCGAAGGCTCACCTCAATTTACAGGGGTCATTCCTCAATATGACTTATTGGATGCCCAAATTAATTGGAAAGCGCCAAAACTCAATACCACCTTTAAATTAGGAGCTTCTAATATATTGAACAATGAGGCATTCCAAACTTATGGAGGTCCGAGAATTGGAAGGTTAGCGTATTTCTCTATTCTATATGATTTTGAGAAAAAATAAGCAAATCTTATTGGAGTCTACTCTATTTAGATAAAACCAAAAATCATTACTTATTATCTATTCAAATACACATTTATGAAACAATTTAACAAACTTTTTTTCTTATTAGTCGCTACTTTTTTAGTGGGTAATATTAATGCTCAAGAAAGGTACTTGGACGAAATATTCACTTCAGTGGATGTCCAGACTGATGTAACCTACGGTGCTAATATTACAATTATTACCGTACCCGTTACTGGGATGCCCTCTTTGGATAGCTTAAAAATGGATGTTTATACGCCTGCAGGTGACGATGTAACCAATCGGCCTGTAGTATTATATTTCCATACGGGTAGTTTTTTACCTCAGATCATTAATGGTCAGGTTACTGGAGGTAAAAATGACTCTACGGCTGTCGAAATTTGTAAAAGGCTAGCTCGTCAAGGCTACGTAGCTATTTCAGCAACTTATCGTCAGGGCTGGAATCCAGTTGCAGTAGGTCCAGAAGGACAGGATGAACGTACAGGGACTTTATTAAATGCTGCTTACCGTGGTATTCAAGATGCGCGTACTTTAATTCGCCATTTAAGGTGGGATGTAGATCAAAATGGCAACACCTTTGGTGTTGATCCTGAAAGGATTACTTTGTGGGGACAAGGTACTGGTGGCTATATCTCTTATGGTGCTGCTTACCTAGATGATTTTTCAGAAGTTGTACTTGATAAATTTATTGGCGCGGATCAAAATGTTTATGTAGATACCACTTTAGTAGGAGATGTTTATGGGATAAAACCAGCAGCAATAAACATACCTAATTACCCAAGCTATTCTTCTGATTTCAAATTAGCAGTTAACACTGGTGGTGCTTTAGGAGATACTTCATGGATTGACGGCACCGTAAATGAACCGCCTACGATTGGTTTTCATATGGTAGCGGATCCTTTTGCACCCTATGAAGATGGAGCTGTAATTGTACCTACTACTCAAGAATTTGTAGTTAATGTAGCTGGTACCAGACGAGTCACTCAAATTGCCAATGATAATGGTACCAATGGTATCTTCCAGGTTGCTAATGATGACTTGACTGATCCAATCAATGCACGTAATAAGGCTTATCAATCTCTTCCAGGACTTGCGAATTTGACTTTATCTACGGATAATATGTATCCTTTCGTTACTGATGGAGCTGCTTCAGGTTGGTGGGAATGGTGGGATTTCCCAACTTTATCATTCATTGTAGGTCTTGTTAATTCACAATTACCTGCTGAGGCTACTCCTTATGACGCTGCAGCTATTGATATGGCGAACAAGACACTAAATCCAGATATGTCTAAGGAAAAAGCAATGGCTTACATCGATACGATGATGGCTTACTTTAATCCTCGTGCTTACTTGGCATTGAACTTAGTAGCGACTTCTACCAAAGAAGTTCTTTCTGCGGAGTCAGTGGAGATGACGGTAGGTCCTAATCCAGTTAGTGATGTGGCCTTCATTCGTACAGCTCCAGATAAGCCGATGAAAAATGTAGCGCTTTACCACATGAATGGTAAAATGATGAGAGGTATTATGAATGTTAATTCTAGTACTTTTGAAATTCACCGTAAGAATCTTCCGCCAGGAATTTATATTCTCCAGGCCGAATTTGATGAAGGTGTCGTTTCTAAAAAACTGGTGTTTAACTAGTGATTTAGATATTGTAAATTTCGTAGCGACGTATTGCAATGCCATATATTTGCGACGCAAGGCATTACGTCCCTACTATCTAAAATACGAAAGCGGAACATTTTTACAACTGTTCCGCTTTTGTATTATTGGATATACCTTGGCGACGCATTGCCATTTACCTGCGACGCAAGGCATTGCGTCGCTACGGTAAATCCAATAAAAATGATAGCGTATCAACGCCATCTGCGTAATCTGCTAATCCGGGTTGTTGTGCAGCCCCAAAAGGGAAGGTAGGCACCGAAAGCAGACCATCTTGTGCTACTACTAACTGAATCTCTTCTGCTCTATTACTTATCTCTTCCTCTATTTCTGAGACTTCGTTGTAAAATTCATAATGCAATCCCGCAATATGCGAAGCGATCTGTTTATTTTCTTGTAAAATGATACAGCCATTGGCCATGTATTTCACTTTATTTAAAACCAAGATCGCATAGTTGTAATCAAAATTATTTTTGTACTTATCGTTCAGTACAATCTCTTTGTACTCATGCAAAGCTTCTAATAAAGGCTCAAAATTATAGCCTTCAGGTACGTAAATTTTCGAAACATTCCGACAACCTAATCCATAGTATTGAAAAACATCTTGTCCAAATGACTTTAACTCAGTGCTTGTTTCTGTGCCGGAAAGTACTGCAATTGCATTGCGATTCTTACGGATAATGTTAGGAAACTTTGAAAAATAGCTTTCGAAATAACGACTCGAATTGTTACTGCCAGTGGCAATCACGGCATCAAAGCCATTAAGTTTTTCAACAAGGCTAAAATATTCAACTGTACGTTCGTCAATTTGTTTGAGCTCCCTGAAAAGGTAAGGTAGTAGATATTGGTCTTTTTCAGATAATTTAATTTGAGCATGGTGCCCACTTAGAAAGACACAAAGCACATCATGAAAACCAACCAATGGAATATTTCCGGCCAAAACTAGAGCAATTGTCTGGGGATCAAGCGTTTCAATTTTATAATTAGACACCCAATCTCTTAGCTTCGTTTCCTCCAGGAAAGATTCTGCAATTGCGGTAATTGCCTGACGTTGATTATCTTTCGTAAACCATTGATTGTTAAAATGGGTACGATGAATGACTGCTTCGCGGTATTCATCTTCTGATCGTAGCTTATGACCTAGCTGTACTAAAGCGTTTATTCTATCTTCTAAATGCATCAAGTAGTTTGTTTTATGCTGCTTAGTAATTGCTGCCAATGCTGGATGCCTTTTTCTCGCATCAAGGCTATATTTCGTTCTGGAATTTGCTCCGGTGCTTTGTGATGGGCCAAGGCCGCTGACAAACTATCTTCTCGGAGTAAATGTAACATTGGAAACGGCGAACGGTTGGTGAAATTTGCAGGATCTTTTGCAGTGCTTCCGCCAAATAAATAATTGGGATGAAAACTAGCTACCTGAAGGATGCCTTCCAAACCAGTAGTATAAATCTGGTTTTCAACCTCACCCACAAAAGACCAATAATCTCTAAAATCAACTAAGGCAGATTCAAGTATAATTAAGCTTGTTTCTATTTCATCTGAAGGTGTTGTCACTAATAATTGGCACTCCTCCGCTACTAGTTGTAATAGTTCACTTAAACTTCTTGAAGGTGTAGCGATCAACCTAATTTGCTCTAAATCATAAGGTTTACGTGCAAAAGGACAAAGCTCATAAGCTAGAACAACTTGCTCTAACCAAGCTTTTGATTGCTGGATGACTAGCTGTGTTTTTGCAGAAGGATCACTCATCTAGGTCTCTTTTCGGTGACTTAAATAGTTTCTCCAAGAGTCTAGTGCCGCAGTGAAATCTGCTGGCAACTCGGTCTCAAACTGCATAAATTCCTCCGTACGTGGATGGATAAAGCCTAGCGACTTTGCGTGTAAAGCATGTCTTGGCATCAAATCAAAGGTATTTTCTACAAACCTTTTGTACTTTGAATAAATAGTACCTTTTCTAATACGGTCTCCTCCATACCGATCATCATTAAAAAGCGGATGTCCAAGGTGCTGCATATGTACCCGAATCTGATGAGTACGACCAGTCTCTAAATTACATTTGACCAAACTCACATAATACATCGGTTCAATCACCTCATAATGAGTAACCGCCCATTTTCCTTGATCCCCTTCTGGGAAAGCAGCATGTTTATCTCGGTAGCGCGGATGCCGCCCAATGTGGGCTTCTACCTTACCTATTTCAGGTTCAGGTTGCCCCCAAACGAGCGCGTAGTACGTACGTTCAATGGTGTGATTAAAAAATTGTTTGGCTAGGTGAGATAAGGCATAGTCATTTTTAGCAACCAATAATAAGCCAGAGGTATTTTTATCTATCCGATGGACCAAGCCAATTTTCTCTTGAAAACTTTGGTCCTCCATCTCTACATTCCCTAAGCCTAAATAATGAGCTAAGCCATTTACTAAGGTACGATCTGGATTACCAACTCCCGGATGGACCACCATTCCAGGTGGTTTGTGTACCAACAATAAGTCCTCATCTTCATAATGGATATCCAGGTTCAAATCTTGAGCGACCAGCTCCGTATCCCCTTGAAATTTAGGAAGTACCATCTTGATGGTGTGCCCATATTTTACCTTAAAATTGGGCTTGATGGTTTCCTCATTAACCGTGATGCTTCCGCTCTTAATGTAATTTTGTAGTTTATTACGAGATATTTTATACAGGCGGTTCATCAGGAACTTATCGATACGTGTAGGTTCCTGCTTTTTATCAATTACGATTTCCTGGACTTCGAAAAAGTCCTCTTCTTCCTGTTCGTCTTCCTGCTTGTGGCCTTCCATTCTAGCTGTTTGCTTATTACCATTCAAAACGCAAAAATAGCACTATTCCTAAGTAGCTACAAGCCTTTAATAGCTTGAAGCCATTATTTCCCTTAATTCAAAGGCTTTTTGCATGTTTTGATAAAGGCGGCTCGCTTCCTGATAAGAAAGAGTTTGCTGGCCATCAGAGAAAGCTTTTTCTGGTGTATGGTGTACTTCCATGATCACTCCATCTGCGCCAGCCATGATACTAGCTAGTGCGATGTTAGGTACAAACCGACGTACGCCAATCCCATGAGAAGGATCTGCAATTACGGGAAGGTGTGTTTTTTCCTTAAGCATAGCGATGGCATTGATATCCATGGTATTGCGGTAAGCCGTTTCGTAGGTTCGGATGCCACGTTCACAAAGCATTACTTTTTCATTGCCATTAGAAAAGATGTATTCTGCGGATTGCAGCAGCTCATCTATGGTTCCAGACATACTTCTTTTAAGTAGGATTGGTTTATCAATTTTACCTAAGGCATCGAGTAGGTTAAAGTTTTGGGCATTTCGAGCACCAACTTGAAAGATATCAACGTATTCGAGCATCGGCTCAATCTGCTCTGTCATCATCACTTCTGTAACAATTTTGATACCAGCCTCTTTTACTTTTTTGTACCACAATTTCAATCCTTCTTGCCCTAAACCACGGAAAGAATAAGGAGAAGACCGAGGTTTATAAACCCCTCCCCTC
>CAXIDD010000219.1:0-8028 GCA_964021975.1 uncultured Saprospirales bacterium
TTTATACCTCCAATGATGGGGATCGTAACTGGGTTGTTTATAAGGCACCCAATGCAGGAGATACCCACGGTACTTCCAATAACACCAGAACCGAATTGGCACAAACCAAAAAGTGGTCTCCACTAACGGATGCTAAATTGAACGCTACCCTCAAAGTTATGAATGTCTCCGCTACGGGTGATGCCCGAGTAGCCGCTTCGTATTCTGTAGTCGTCGGTCAAATCCATAGTGCCGATGGACACGAGAACGAACCGCTTAAAATATTCTACAAGAAATTCCCAGGCCATACCAAAGGTTCGGTTTTTTGGCATTATGAAATCAATACAGCGGGTGACAATAATGATTTCAGGTGGGATTATTCAACGGCGGTTTGGGGACACGACTTTTCGGTCCTTGGTACAGACGAAAATACCTACCCAGAAGAGCCTGAACAAGGTATCGAACTAGGTGAAGAATTCAGCTATGAAATTGAGGTGAAGGATGGGAAAATGTACCTGACCTTTACTATTGGCCAGGATGGTGTGGAACGTGAAAATGCTTACGCCGATGAAGGACTTTTCTTTAAGTTAGGTGCTTACAATCAAACCAATGGCAAATCTCCTGAAGTCAATAAGAATTGGTGTTCTGGAGCAGAAACATTTGGAGGTGATATTCAAAAACAATATGAGACTGGAAATTACGCGGAAGTTTGGTTCAAGACCGCAAGCATATTTGTGAGTGATGATGCAGTGTCTAACCAAGGCTATTTTACTAAAAATGATTAAAACAAGAATAATATTTAGCAGACTTGGTGAGTCTAAGTAGCTACAATTCCTGTTTGCGCTCTACTGTAATGGCCGAACCTTCTGCCAATTGTACCGAAGCTGGCTGCCTGTCATTTAATAGGGCAAAGTCTGCGCCATAATTTTTACTAAAGTCTACCTGTATATCATAGTCTAGTACTTCATATTGCTCCCAACTTGGATGGGTGACTTGATATTCGTACGTTTTTTGTGGACCAATCTTGGTATATCCCCAATAGTGCTCCGTGATAAAAAATGCTTTTGAATCTGGCAAAATAGCTTGACTTCTTGCTTTAGCGTTTACGCCCAGTCGTTGCCATTCACCATCCAGGCGCCAAGCATATTCTACCTTGAGTTCGGTGCCTTGTTTTTCCCAAATGTGGCGCATTATCCGCGTTTCATAATGCTCACGATATAGGGTGTTCGCGACTAAACTCAAGGCTGGTTTTGGGACGATCTCTTTGATGAAAACGACACCGCGTTTCCATTCACCCGTTTCAGTTTGATGCTTGACATAAAAGCGGAGATTCGCCTCTTCAAAATTGACGTGAAAAGGGATTTTGAGGCCCAACATTCGTACATTCTTGAACATAAACCCAACCAGACTGACATAGTGTTTCCCTTGCCAGGTATCTAATTCCGTACCATAAGGCAAATAAGGTTCCAAAACCGATGACTCGATTTCATAATTGGCCAGGATGAGTTTGCGCCACTCCGCTTTTAAAAAACTCATAGTTAATTATCCTTTCTCGAAATATAGATAAATATACATAGCTGCACCAAAATTGGATGCATCCGTTGAGGCCAATCTCCAGCCATCTCTAGCATATTCATCTAGCATATTCTGAATATCTTCTTTAGAATTTTTAGCAATGTGCTGGGTATCTAAGGTCAGTTTCGAATAATAAATCAGTGTTTCTACTTTGTATTCCATGATTGTTGCTTTTGTTTTTATTTAAATGAGAACTTGTCTTTATTTGTTGTGAATGGTTTGAATAGTTTTCGGGCTACGCCCTCTTCTCTTGTGTAATAGAGTTTCGAGTACAACTCAAAATATATAGCTTAAAAACCGCTTAATCCACTTTTACGCCTACAATCCTTACAGGAATCGCATTCAATGCTGCATTTCCAGAGACCCGATCAATATGCTGTTCATCCGCCAAATCATTATAACTAACTCCAGCGTGCTGCTCGGCTACTCGTAGACGGACACCAGCTTTACGATGTCCCCAACCATGTGGAATCGAGATCGTCCCTGGACCAACTTCCTCACTTATTTCAGCGGTAATTTCAATTCGGTTGACGCGGGATTGAATTTCTACTAGGTCTCCATTGTTTATGTTGTGTCTGCTCGCATCACTTGGATGGATTTGCGCCACACAGATTTGTTTACCTTTGACCATCCGGTAGCTATTGTGCAACCAACTATTCATCGATCGTAAATCCCTTCTGCCAATTAAGAGCATTTGATCTGGATCGAAATGAGGAGGACTTAATTCAAGGAGCGCTTTTTGATAAATAGTAGGAAACAGGTCAATTAAGCGATCTTCTGTTTGTAGTTTGTCTGATAGATCTTCTACCGCAAGCGGACCGAGATCAATGCCATGGGGCTGTGCTTTTAAGTCCTTCAATCGATATGGGTGTGGTCCTATGGTCAATAATTGATCGAGGACTTGCTCTAAAGTAGGCCGAAGTTTTTTCGGTACTTCTGTCCCTTGTCGTTTAGCTTTGGCTTCTTCAACTGCTTTAGTCAGACGATTGAAGATTTCCCAATCAAATAAAGTATTCGCTGGTTTATCTAATACAGGGTCTGAATAATTGACCGTATTGTGGATCGCTAAGTTGTGAAAAGCGATACCTAAGTGGGCAGTCTCCAGACCAGTAGCCGGTGGTAAAATGACATCCGCATGTCGAGTCGTTTCATTCAAATAAATATCAACAGAAACCATGAATTCTAATCCATCTAAGGCCTGATCTACTTTTTGGCCATTCGTTGCTGAAAGCACAGGATTACCACAGGAGGTAATAAAGCCTCGGATTTGACCTTCACCTGGCTCCAGGCTGTCTTCTGCCAAGGTGGCGGATGGCAATTCTCCACCATACTCCGGCAGCCCTCTTACTCTGGAATGCCAACGACCAAAACGCTTTTTAGGGGACTTACTCCTGGCCACATCGATGGCCGGATTGGTGAAAAGCACCCCTCCAGGTTCCGCAAAATTACCACTTAAAATATTCAGTAAATTTATGGCCCAATGACAGAGAGAGCCGTGCTCCGTAATCGAAACACCCAATCTGCCATAACAAATGGCCGAAGGAGCGGCCAAGAAAGTTTCAGCTAAAGCAATAATTTTGTCTTCGCTAATCCCTGTGATGGAGGCAGCATAAGTAGGCGTATATTCCTTTAAAGCCTCTTTAATGGCCTCAATTTGTGCGGGCTTTATAAAATCTGCTGCTCTTTTTAAATGGATTTGGTCTTGAGAAAGCGTATGGTGCAATAGGGCCAAAAGCAACCAAATATCGGTGCCCGGACGGATAAAAAGATGCTGGTCGGCTTTTCTAGCAGTACGGGTTTTGCGCGGATCAACAACGATGACTTGGCCACCACGAGCTTGGATGGCCTTTAATTTTCCACCGACATCAGGTGCCGTCATCAAACTACCATTTGAAACCAAAGGATTACCTCCTAAGATCAACCAAAAATCGGTGCGTTTAATATCTGGTACAGGAATTAAAAACTGATTTCCAAACATAAAATCTGCCGCCAGATGATGGGGCAACTGATCTAAAGAAGTAGCCGAATAACGGTTTTTAGTTTTTAAACTACGCACCAAATTACCTGAGAATAATAAAGAGCCTGCATTGTGTACGGTAGGATTGCCTTGATAAATACCAATGGTGTCATTACCATACTTTGTTTGTAGGGCTACCAACCGCTCCGCTGTATAGTTGATGGCTTCTTCCCAGGAAACCTGAACCCAGGAACCATTAATTTTACGCATAGGATAATGGAGGCGGTCGGGATCTTCGTGGACATCCTTAAGAGCGTAAGCTTTTGGACAAATATGTCCTTCACTAAAGACATCTTCTTGGTCTCCTTTAATTGAAATGACTTTATTGTCCTCAACTTCTATGGCCAAGCCACATAGTGCTTCGCAAATATTGCAAGTACGGTATTTGATCATAATAATGTTTCAACGGATGTAAATCTACTTTTCGTGTAGCTTGATTTGTTTTTGATAGGCTTTGGGTGATAATTGCGTTTTCTTTTTAAACTGGCGGATAAAGTAAGATACGCTATTAAAGCCACACCTGGAATAAATGTCTTTAATCTTTTGTTTCGGATCATGGAGTAGGCTAGTTGCTAGTTTGATCCGCTCATCATTGATGAAATCAATCGGAGAGAGGCCTAATTCATTTTTAAACACCCGATGAAAATTTGATTCACTCATGTAAACTTTACTACTTAAATCTTCAATGGTTAGATTTTCTTGCAGGTTTTTTCGAATGTAATCAATGATGTAAGCAAGTCGATTATTGCTGCTTAGGCTGCGCATCTGTTCCGAGTAGATTTTTTTGTTTTCGGTTTGTAAAATCCGAATGATGAGTTCCTTGAGCATGAAATCGGCAAAGAGTTCCTTAGAAGGATGATCTTCGGTAAATAGGAAAAGCAAACGATTGATGATTTGATGAACGGCCAAATCATTAGTGAAGTGAAAGTTATAATCCGTTAGCCGCCATTCTTCCGCTTCTGCTTTTGGCATCTGCTCATTTAGGAGTAGTAGAATCTCTTTAATTTTATCTTCTGAAATGGTCATTGCTAGACAGCGAGTAGGGTTATCCATTTCTGCTTCTGGGAAATCAATACACATCGTCTCGTTGGCGGGTAGGATGATAGATTCTCCAGGTAGAAAATCAAAAGATTGTAAATCTTTTAAGTGCATCACTTTCTTGCCTTCAATCATACTGGCCAAAACAGGCTGCCGAAACTTGAGTAGTACTTGCTCCGCTTGTTGGTGGGTTTCAAAAACGTGCATTTCTGCCTGTTCTAAAGTATAAGAAGTCTGGTTCTCTACTAAGGTTTCTAGGCGACGGTTTTTGAAAAAATTGGTTGGGAGATTCATGTTATCAAGGTTTAGAAGTAGTCTATTCCGGAGCTTTGAGGCTTTATATTTTCTAAATATAATATATATATAGCTATATATGTGAGAAATTGAGCGAATAGTTCAATTTTTTGCTAGAATTGTGCAATTGAACTTGGTTTTTGAAATATAATTTTACAGAGGAATAATTAATCAGAATAAAAGATTGATTATTTGACTTAAGAACAGGTGGAATTTTTTAATAACAAACAACCATTAACATGAGTGATGTACTAACAACTACTGATAATGCGGTAGCAAAACCAAGTTTTAAAAATCAATACGAAAATTACATTGGCGGAAAATGGGTAGCGCCAGTACGCGGAGAATACTTTGATAATATTTCTCCGGTAGATGGCAATTCCTTTACAAAAATTGCACGTTCTACTGCTGAAGACATAGAATTGGCACTGGATGCGGCCTGGGCTGCAGCACCTAGCTGGAATACTTCTTCTGCGACCACACGCAGTAACTTATTGCTTAAGATTGCAGATGTAATGGAGCGAAATTTGGAGGTTTTAGCCCGTGCAGAGACCTGGGACAACGGTAAAGCATTAAGAGAAACTAGAGCTGCGGATCTACCGCTAGCTATCGATCATTTTAGATATTTTGCTGGTGTAATCCGTGCAGAAGAGGGTTCTGTCAGTGAATTGGATTCCTCTACTGTTTCTATGAATGTTTTGGAGCCGCTAGGTGTGGTGGGACAAATTATTCCCTGGAATTTTCCCATCTTAATGGCTACCTGGAAAATTGCTCCAGCCTTAGCAGCAGGAAACTGTGTCGTATTAAAGCCCGCTGAACAAACCCCTGCTGGGATCATGGTCCTCATGGAAATGATCGAAGGCATCTTGCCTGATGGCGTATTAAACGTCGTGAACGGATTTGGGATTGAAGCAGGAAAACCATTGGCCACTAGCTCACGGATCAACAAAGTCGCCTTTACTGGAGAGACAACTACGGGTCAATTGATCATGCAGTATGCCTCTAAGAACATTATCCCCGTTACTTTAGAATTGGGCGGTAAGTCGCCTAATATTTTCTTCGAAAGTATCATGGAAGCAGACGACGCTTTCTTTGATAAGTGTATTGAGGGAGCCGTTATGTTTGCTCTAAACCAAGGAGAAGTGTGTACTTGTCCATCTAGAATCTTGATTCAGGAAAGTATCTACGATGCCTTCATCGAGCGGGTAATTGAGCGTACAAATGCGATTAAAATGGGAAATCCATTGGATCCAGCTACCATGATGGGGGCTCAAGCATCTAAAGATCAATACGAAAAGATTTTGAATTATATCCAAATTGGTAAAGAGGAAGGAGCCAACCAACTATCCTAAAAGGCAATAACAAAATGCGGGTCTTCCAAGAAGAGATCTTTGGGCCAGTCGTTTGTGTGACCACCTTTAAAGATGAAGCCGAAGCCATTGAGATTGCTAATGATACGCTTTATGGATTAGGCGCAGGTGTCTGGACCAGAGATATGCATCAGGCTTACCAGATTTCCAGAGCCGTACAAGCCGGTAGAGTTTGGGTGAATTGTTACCATGCTTATCCAGCACACGCACCATTCGGTGGCTACAAGAAGTCTGGAATCGGGCGTGAAACACACAAAATGATGCTGAATCACTACCGCCAAACAAAGAATATGCTGATTTCTTATGACAAAAATGCTTTAGGCTTTTTTTAGATCGAAGTGGAATTATATCACTTCAAAAGTATTTTTAGGGCAGCTTTTAAAGCTGCTCTTTTAACTAATAATCATAAAATGACATCAAGAGTATTAATAACAGAAGAAGCCAAACAAGTAATTGATCAACTTAGGGAACGAAACGGCCCTTTGATGTTTCACCAAAGTGGTGGCTGTTGCGATGGTTCGGCACCCATGTGTTTTGCTGTTGGTGAGTTTTACATCAACGATACGGATGTTCGCTTAGGGGAGGTCCATGGATGTGAATTTTATATGTCCAAAGATCAATTTAATTATTGGCAACACACGCAGCTTAATTTGGATATTACGGAAGGCCGAGGGGCCAGCTTTTCTCTAGAAATCCCAATGGGCATTCGCTTTATTATTAAATCTAGGCTATTTACCGAGGAGGAGTTAGCCAATTTGGAGCCCGTTAAATTGGGCGTTGATTGAGAAGTCCGCTTACTGAAACTCCACATAATCAATCTCCAAATCAAAAGGAGCATACTTTTTTTCATCCGTAATAAAACCAAGGCGGATGATTTTTCCCAAAGATGCTTGATCTAGCTTGTAATCCAATTGATTACCTAATCGATAAGCGTAAAAATCACTAAGTTGGAGTTCAATGGTTTCCCAATCGTCAGACTGGATTGCCACGCGCTTTTTGAAAGAAGGTAAATAAAACTGCCGATGAATATTTAATGTAAAGGCAAACTGTACACCCTTTGATTTGCAACGAATTACTACTTTTTCATAAGTGGAAAGATCAAAATTCTGATACGAACTTCTTAAAGAAGCAAAGCCACCATTGTTATCCAAAGAAACTTCACCCTGAAAAACAAGACTCGAATCGGTGAAGTAGCCTTGGCCTTGAGAGCGTCCGCCCATCACACCATCATTGACAATATTCCAGTCTTGGGCATTGCCGTTTTTACCAAAGTCTATACGTAAAGTTTCTGTTTTTGGGGGATTTGGGGTAGACATAATTAATGGTATCAGTAAGAAAATTAGCATATTTATTGAATATCTTACCTTCTAAACAGGAAGATTTCCAAAGTGTTGCGACAAGGCCCCGTACATCCTGTACAGACCTTGCACCGCAAGGTCTCCACTCAAAGGCACCGAAATATGCCTAAGCCCACCGCCCAAGCACCTTCAAAGCCTGCATAATCTTTTTCCCATAAGGTGGAAATAAAAAATTCAAATCCCCAAATTGACGTTTGATTACCCCTTTTTCATTAGAAAATTCTACGAATCCCTGATGACCAAAAGAGCGTCCCACACCACTGGTATTCATACCACCAAAGGGTAAATTTGGATTGCCAAAACCGAGCATATAATCGTTGATGACCATTCCACCTGCCTGTATTTTATCCATAAACCACCGTTGGTTTTTGGCGCTTTTGCTCTGTAAATACGCGGA
>CAXIDD010000220.1:0-8021 GCA_964021975.1 uncultured Saprospirales bacterium
ATTAGGGTTGTTCCGAAAACTTAATGCCAACCTTAAATATTCTAATTCCAAATAGGTTTCAAAATAAATGATTTCGTAATCAAGATATTCTTGTTTGGTAAATTGGGTGGTATCAATAGCCAACAATGCTTTTTCAATCTGTTGGAAATAGTTATAATTCTTCTTGATTTGCGCAAGTTCTGGAATTGTAGCTAGATTGGTTTCATAACTTAAGCCTTGATTTATAGAAGGCCATTCTTTGGCTATCTGTACTTTGAGCTTAGTTAAAGCAGTAGATTGGGCCTGAAGCATAACGGTAACACTCCCCATTAGGAGTAAAAGAATAAACAGTTTTAGAATTTCTATTGGTGGTTTTTCTATGATTTTTCTCCTCATGTACAGACTACTTGTTAAACAACTTCTTAGCCTCGCAATTTAACAATAAAAGCAATAGCCTGCCACAAATCACAGATTCGCAGCAGGCAATCGCCAATTAAAGCATTATTTAATATTCCTTACTTCGAGAAAAGTTCAATGGTTTGGTTGGCATCAGATTTATCAACGGTATATAATAATTTGCGAGCGCCAATCCGATTGACTAGGTAAAGTTTGGTGCCTACTGGCCAAGATTCCGTTCGGCTTTGCTGACTTTTAAAAGGAATCCCGTAGCTGAATCGCTTCTGCTTAGGCCCCTTTACATAAGTATCAATTTTACCCGATTTATTGTTTTTGAGTTTGACCTCTACGTATTCTACAGCTGGTAAAGATGTTTGATGGTACTCATTGATATTCATCATCTGACCTTCTCCGGTTTGAACAATTCGCGCTGGTTTAGTCTGGTAAACAAGCATTGCATCTTCTGAGCTTACCGTTTTTAAGGTTTGTAAGGTATTGATCTGTACGATACCAGAGCTTTTAATTGCTACAGTAGCATTTTGGTTAATCAAGTTTAAGGCATTCACTTCTCCGGTACTCGTCGCAATCTGAAGTTGATCCACCTGCCCAGTAATTTTGGCAATACCTACTGAAATATCGAGATCAAATTTTTCAGCTATTAGGTTTTGGATGTTCGCCTGACCATACCCTTCCATTTTTAGCTGAGTCAAGGCAGGTAAGCTACCTTTTACTTGCACCATCTGACTAGGTTCAACCCATTCATCTTGCAGGATGCTTAATTTCTTGCCTTTGCTGTTAATTTTAAGTGCAGCCAAAATATTTTCATCTGTAGTGATTTCGAGTTGGGCAGTCTGGCTATTATCTAAAATAAGCTCAACGGGAAAATTAGCGTGTAGTTGGGTAATCGAAGATGCTTCTAGTTTCAAGGTTTTCATTTGGCCGTTGCCGTTGATTTGAGCAAGGCTATCATTTAGGAAACTTAGTAAAAGTAAGGTACTAATAAAGGTGATTTTTAAGGTTTGCATAATGCACTGTTTTTTTGATGAATAATACCCTACAAAAGTGACATTATACCAACTGTGCTTCGCCTCAAATCATGCTAGAGGCGTCTCAAATGCTAATTTGAGTCTTATTAAACCACCTTAGTTAAAAAACTAAGCACTCAACCTCCGGCTAAACTCCGAAGGAGACAGTTGGGTGAATTTTTTGAATGTTCGGTTGAAGGTGGCTTTACTATTAAACCCACAGTCCATTGCAATACCGAGTAAAGATTTTTGTTTTTGTTCGCCGGCCGCCAGTGCTTTTTTGATTGCTTCCACTCTGTAACTATTGACAAAGTCGTTAAAATTCCTACCAAATGAGGCATTGATAACTTGTGATAAAGTGTTGGTCGTCAATCCAACTTGGCGGGCCAGATCACCTAAGGTAAGATCAGGATTTAGGTAAGGCTGCTCACTATTCATCAAGTCTTCCAACTTGTTTTTCCAAGGCGTTAGATTTTCCTCTTTTTCGCTATTATCCACTTTAGGCTCAAGCGTAGTTTTGACCTCTGCTTTTCCCGTAAGGGCAAATAATTTAGAGATATCTGTAAAATAACCTTTCATCCCTAAGTAATAAGCGGTGAGGGCCATTGCTAAGAAAGTCCACCAATTCTGCTGCCAATGCAAATCAACAATAAAGGTATTGATGATGTCCATAAGGTATTGGAAGCTAAACAAGAAGATACAGTAAATCAATAAGAAGTTTCGGATCCAATTGAGCTCCATCCGATAAGTATTGGAGAAATAAACCTGGATGCGTTTGCGGTAGTTCCAATATAGTTGAATGGTGAAAGCAAAATAAAGGATCTTAGACAAATACCCTAAGCTACTTTGGAATGGGGTAACATATTTGAAGTCAATATTCGTCAACCACCAGCCATTTTGTTCATCCCAATAACCTGCTTGTTGGCTATCAAAAATCAATACAAATACTTCATAAGTAAAATAGAGTATAAAAGGTAAGTAATGGATCCAGTCTGCTCGCCTAAATTTTCTATTTGGCTGAGTGACAAAAAGCACATAAAAAAAGACACTAGGTCCAATGGCTAAAGTTACGTCTACGAGGTAATAATTAATTTTCGTAGTTCTAAAGGTGTCATACCAATCCATGAAACCAATGGTATAAGTCGTACATTGGAAAGCGGTAATAGCCAGAATTAAGGCTAAGAAAATATCAGATAGATGCTTTTTCTTGAAATACCTTCTGAGCACCAAACCAGCAAAAAAATATCCCTGCACCACCAAAATCAGCAAGGGCATACTATAAAGATTAAAACTAGGAAAGGTTAAAAGCACCATGGTTCAGTTGGATGAATGACTAAGTTATATTATATACGCAATAAGTCTTTATTAAGATTTCTAAAACTATAAAAAAGTACTATCATCGCAGTTTATTGCTGTTCGGAATTGGTCTAGTTTTGCGAATAATCTCGAAAACATTCACGAATTCAATTCATGGCCATTGGCTTTGCGCAAATAATTTGATATTTTGCGTGCCAAGTTAATGAAATAGGTTTTTCACCCCTACCCTAAAGGGAGAAATCTTAAAATTGCCAAAATTCCCTTTAGGGCTGGGGTCTATTTTGGTGATTTTTGACCTTAACAAGGCAATTTTCCTTTTTTAAGAAAGCCCAAATTAATAATATATTATGGCGGATCACAAGATTATCTTTTCCATGGAAGGCGTTTCGAAAGCCTTTCCAAGTGGTAAAAAAGTACTGAATAACATTTGGTTGAGCTTCTTTTACGGTGCAAAAATTGGTGTCCTTGGTCTCAACGGAGCTGGTAAATCTACTTTGCTCAAAATTATTGCAGGTAAAGATCAAAATTACCAGGGCCGCATTACCTTTGATAATAAAGAATATAAAATCGGGATGCTTGATCAAGAACCTCAACTTGATGAAAGCAAAACTGTAAGAGAAATTGTCTAGGAAGGAGTGCAGGAAATTGTAGACATCGTCAAAGCATACGATGAGGTCAACTTGAAATTCTCAGAGCCTATGAGTGATGATGAGATGAATGATCTCATCGCCAAACAAGGCGAACTCATGGAACAAATGGACCACCACAATGCCTGGGAACTTGACAACCGGCTCAATACCGCCATGGACGCCCTGCGTTGTCCCCCAGATGATGCCTCAGTAAGTGTACTTTCAGGTGGGGAAAGACGTCGGGTAGCATTGGCACGTCTCTTACTCAGTAATCCTGATATCTTGTTACTCGATGAGCCGACCAACCACCTCGATGCAGAATCTGTACATTGGCTTGAGCAATACTTAAAAAACTTCCCAGGTACCGTGATTGCCGTAACGCACGACCGTTACTTCCTTGATAATGTAGCTGGCTGGATTTTGGAACTGGACCGTGGAGGAGGTATCCCCTGGGAAGGCAACTACTCTTCTTGGCTAGAGCAAAAAGCCATCCGCTTGGAGCAAGAAGAAAAGCAAGAAAGCCGGCGTAGCAAAACCCTTAAGAAAGAGTTGGAGTGGATTAGGATGGCCCCCAAAGCACGCCAGTCTAAAGGTAAAGCGCGCCTGAATGCTTATGATAAAATGGCTGGTGAAGAAAGTAAAGCCAAAGAAGCCAAACTGGAAATCTTTATTCCACCCGGTCCACGTTTGGGTGAAAACGTTATTGATATTAAAGACGTTACCAAAAAGTATGGTGATCGGATTCTTTATGAAAACCTAAGCTTTAGTATACCCAAAAATGCAATAGTCGGAATAATTGGACCCAATGGTGTTGGTAAAAGTACCCTGTTCCGGATGATAATGGGGCAAGAACAACCGGACGAAGGTAGTATCGCAATAGGAGAAACCGTAAAAGTCGCTTACGTAGATCAAAGTCATGATCAACTCAAAAACGATAATAAGACGGTCCACGAAATAGTATCCAATGGTTTGGACTTAATCGAAGTTGGAAACACCTCCATTAATGCGAGAGCTTATTTGAGTCGCTTTAATTTCGCAGGTGGTGATCAACAAAAGAAAGTAAATGTCTTATCGGGTGGAGAGCGCAATCGCTTACATCTGGCGATGACGCTACGAGAGGGAGGAAACGTTTTGCTACTCGATGAGCCAACTAACGACATTGATGTCAATACTTTGCGAGCACTAGAGGACGCACTGGAAAGTTTTGCTGGTTGTATCTTAGTCATTTCTCACGACCGTTGGTTTATTGACCGTTTGGCTACCCATATTCTTTCTTTTGAAGATGAAGCAGAAGTTGTCTTTTTTGAAGGTAACTATTCTCGCTATGAAGCCATGAAGAAAGAAAAATATGGAGATGTAGCGCCTAAACGGCCACGCTTTAAAAATGTGATTAACCGATAATCCAATTCGGTTATTCTCGAAATAAAACAGTCCTGACGGTCATTATATAGAACCGCCAGGACTGTTTTATTTTACCCATCAAGGCATCACCTAAAAAATTATTTATTACCGTATCACCAAGACTGGTATTTCCATACAGCGTTCCACCAAACGTTCGGTAACACTACCAAAAATAAAGTTATTTAAGGCTGTCCGTCCCTGCGCACCCATCATTAATAAATCAATCTCATTCTCTTTGATATAATCATAGATGTGATTAGCAATATTACTGTAAGTGTTTTCTTGATAAGTCATATCCATAGGGATATGGCCTAGTTCATACTTTTTGATAAAACGCTCGTAGGCCTGTTCGGCTGATTTGCGAAGTACAGCTTGGAATCCAGACCTGGGTACCGGCCGCAAATAATAATCTGACGGAGGTAAATCAATGATATAGATACATTCGATTTGAACATCAGGCTCCAAAAATTTCCAACTGTAAGCCTGACGAATAGCCCGTGCAGAATTCTCGGAAAAATCAATAGGAATTAATATTTTCTTAGTTGATCTTAACGAAGCATCAGGAACAAAGAAAACGTTAGAATTGGACTGTCTGGCTACGCGGCGTCCATTGATGCCACTGCCATCACTCGACTTTTTATGACCGACAACTAGCCAATCAATTTCTTTTACTTTGATCCAGTGCAGGAGTTTATTCAAAGGCGATACTTCCCGAACATCAATGTGGGTTTCAAAAGGTGGTTCCTCACCAAAGACCTCTTTTAAATCTGAGCTGATTTTATCATGGACTTTTTCATCAACTGGATACTCCGTTGTAAAAAGACTATGGAACTCTATGTCTGCACCTTTAGGAATACTAAAGCTGGGCATGACATGCAAAAAATAAGCTTTGTGTACATGCAAAAAACGGTAGTAGCAATATAAGGCTTTCATCAAGCGCTCATCCATTGGACTGAGATCTACCGCCATTAAAACTCTTGAGTGTCTGGCCATGATCGTTTGTTTTGGTTAGGGAAATGGACTATTAGGTTTAATTTACTTCAATTTCTCTACCAGTACACATGGGTTTTATCAAGTGTACAAATGATTTTTGTCAACCTACACGACTGTCGCCCATCATACGACCTGACTAAACAACTGACTTTCTGGACGTTTAGCCCAATACTTTTGATCTAATGCTAAGCAAATATTGCGAATAAAAGGTTGGCCTTCTGGTGTCACCTTCAGCCCTTGAGGACTTAATTCAACTAGCCCATCTTCCACCAAAGGTTGTAGCCGTTCCATAGCATGTGACAAGAAACTAGTTTGATCCGCCAGATGGCACCAATTGGTTTCATATTGACACATAATATTTAGGATATGCTTACGCAAAATCTGATCCTCTGAGCTTAGCAAATGGCCTTTTAAAATTGGGAATTCGCCCTCCGCGATTCGAGCCTGATAGCTTTCGATTTTTTTTTCATTTTGTACAAAAGCAGTCCAGCTATCTCCTATTGAAGAAGCCCCCAAAGCCAGGTTTAGATGCGTATCAAAAGGTGTATAACCCATGAAATTTCGGTGTAGCTCACCCGCTTCTAAGGCTTTATAAAGTCCATCCGATGGCAAGGCAAAATGATCCATACCAATTTCATGGTACCCAAGATCTTCTAAAAGGCTACGTCCGGTATCGTAAAGCGCTCGCTTGGCATTACCACTTGGAAGATCTTTTTCAGAGTAAGCTCTTTGGCTAGGTTTGATCCAAGGAACGTGGGCATAACTATAAAAAGCAATTCGTTCTGGTTTGAGGATAGCAATTTTAGACATGGTATCTAAAATATGAGCTTGTGTTTGCAGAGGTAGTCCAAAAATTAAATCATAATTGATGGAATGATAACCTAACTCTCGTGCCCAACGAGTGACTTCCACGACTTGCTCGTAAGTTTGGTGTCGATTGATGATCATCAAAATTTCTGGGGCAAAATCTTGAATGCCAATACTCAACCGACCAAAGCCCAATTCGCTTAAAACTTCTAAATGCTTTCTTTCCGTAGTACCTGGATGAGCCTCAAATCCAAGCTCATATTCCGGAGCTAATTGGACATCTGCCAATATGGTACTGATTAGTCGTTTAAGCTCGGCGGGCGAAAAGAAGGTTGGCGTACCTCCACCAAGGTGTAACTCTCTGAGTATTGGTTTTTCCGTAAGGACTTCCTTATACATTTTCCACTCTTGTAAAACCGTATCTATATAAGGAGTCTCTACTTTATGGTTTTTAGTAATCCGTTTGTTACAGCCACAGTAGGTACACAACTGTTCGCAATAAGGGAGGTGAATGTATAAACTAATTTCCTTACTTTGGTTGAAGGCCACCTGGACCCGCTCTGTCCATTGTTTTTGGGTAGGGGCCTCTTCTTGCCAATAAGGTACTGTAGGGTAGCTGGTGTAGCGTGGAGCGGCTACATTGTATTTTTCTAATAATTGTATATTCATAATTCCTGTTGGTTGCTGCCCCAAAAATAGAGCCAGATGGCTTGCTTTCTTGGTGACATTTGTCAACCTTTTAAATGAATTATGTCAGAATTCTTCCTTATAATTGTCACCAAAGGGATAGATTTCCTACATTAACTTTGTGCTAGCGAAAGAGCCTTAGAAGCTATTTGAACTTAACACTTTGAATTTGTTATTAATGATTTTCAAAAGCCAAATTCAAATAGCTTCGTAAAGAGGACCAGCAAATATTTCACAACAACAGCTATAATACAACAACTATGAATTTCAGCGAGAGTATCACCAGTATCATGTCTAAAGATTTAATTACTGCATTAGCTACAGATCCTACAGCGAAAGCGAATGAAATCTTTAAAGAGAATAGAATTCACCATATCCCGGTTATCGATGAAGAGGGAGAGGTAATAGGAGTAGTCAGTAAATCAGACTTCCTCTATTTGCTTAAAGGATTCACGGAGAATAAAGTAGATACTTTTGTTCGGACAGCTAAGTTAAGAAGCTTCAAAATCGGAGAGATTATGGAAGATACGGTAGAGACCTTAGCCAGCAATGCAACGATCAAAGAGGCGATCAGCCTCTTGGCTCAAAACCGCTTCCGTTGTTTACCCATCGTGGATGAAAACAATAAGTTGGTGGGAATTGTTACGCCTAATGATATCTTAAAATATATCGACCAATAGGAATCTACCTTAATTAGGCTTTATTCTATAAGTTAAAAGGGTGTTGGACTACGGTCGAACACCCTTTTATCCTTTTATATGTCTACAACTGCGATCTCTAAGTCTAC
>CAXIDD010000221.1:0-8019 GCA_964021975.1 uncultured Saprospirales bacterium
AGGTAATGAGACTTTAGCTTACTATGAGATAAATAGATCTACTACTCCTTTACTAGGTACTTTCCCTTTTGCAGTTACTTTTACTATGAAAGGTCTATCTGGTTTATCTATAGGAGAAGGATTTGTACTACAGGAAGGAATTGCTCTGCTTCGGCAAATTGCATAGCAGCATTTTTGAAACGGCTATAAGCAACTACTACTTTATCATAAGTACCGAAAGTAAATGCATCCATCAACAGATTGGAAACCTTTGCGGTATTTTCAAAAGTAAGTTCATCAAAAAGGTTTACATAATCAGTATTATAACGTAGCGTTTTGTAACGGCGGCGTAGGAATTCATGTCCTTTCTTACCGATACAGATAACGGTTACTTTACCAGATTCCACTAGTGGCTTGTACTCTCCCTCTAAGACAGCTACTGCTGCTTTACAGATATTGGTATTAAAAGCCCCTGCTAAACCACGATTAGATGTAATGATTACCAGACAAGCACGTTCTACCGGACGAACTACACCAAAAGTTGTATTGGCATCACCATCCAAATTAGAAAGGATATTGCGTAAAATCAGATCCATTTTGTTGGCATAAGGACGCATCCGCGTAATCGCATCTTGTGCTCTACGAAGCTTAGAGGCAGCTACCATTTTCATTGCTTTGGTAATCTGCTGTGTGTTATTTACCGACTGAATCCGATCCCGAACTTCTTTTAAGTTAGCCATCTGTTATATCTTATAATTAAAGTGGTGAATCAATGAAGTGATGAATTAATTCAACTCATCACCTCATCATTTCGACACCTAAAACTTATTTGTACTGAGCAGCCAATTCGCTAGCTAGAGCTTCCAATATATCGGTTGCTTCTTTAGTAGGTTTCCCTTTCAAGAAAGAAGCCAATACTTCTGGATTTCTTTGCTCTAAAGTAGTCAAGAACATTTCTTCGAAGTCCTTCACTTTTTCGATTGGCACATTTTTCAAAGCACCTTGTGTTCCTAAGTAGATAATTGCCACTTGCTTCTCAACAGATACTGGAGAGTACTGAGGTTGCTTTAGGATTTCTACGTTACGAGCACCTTTATCTAGTACAGCTTTTGTAGCGGCATCCAAATCAGATCCAAACTTAGAGAAGGCCTCTAATTCCCGGTAAGCAGCTTGGTCTAGCTTCAAAGTACCAGCTACTTTTTTCATTGATTTGATTTGAGCGTTACCACCTACCCGTGATACAGAGATACCTACGTTAATCGCTGGACGAATACCTGCGTTAAAGAAGTTGGCCTCCAAGAAAATCTGACCATCTGTAATCGAAATTACGTTGGTAGGGATATAGGCAGAAACGTCACCCGCTTGCGTCTCGATAATTGGTAGAGCAGTCAAAGAACCACCACCTTTTACCATCGGCTCGCCGTTAGCGTCTTTTGCATTTTTTAGAGAGTCAGGCAAATCATTCATTTGACGTGCGATCTCATCGTTGTTGATCACCTTTGCTGCACGCTCCAATAAACGAGAGTGAAGGTAGAATACATCACCAGGATATGCTTCACGACCTGGAGGACGACGCAATAATAAAGATACCTCACGGTAGGCTACTGCTTGCTTAGATAAATCATCATAAACAATCAATGCTGGACGACCAGTATCCCGGAAAAACTCTCCAATAGAAGCTCCAGCAAATGGTGCGTAGAACTGTAATGGAGCAGGATCAGCTGCAGAAGCAGAAACGATCACTGTATATTTTAAGGCACCTGCTTCTTCTAAAACAGCAGCAACGTTGGCAACCGTAGAAGACTTCTGACCAGAAGCAACGTAGATACAATAAACAGGCTCTCCTTTATCGTAAAATTCTTTTTGGTTGATGATGGTATCGATCGCAATTGCGGTCTTACCAGTCTGGCGGTCACCAATGATCAACTCCCGTTGGCCACGGCCGATAGGAATCATAGAGTCAATTGCTTTGATACCCGTTTGTAGCGGCTCTGCAACAGGCTCTCTGTAGATTACCCCAGGAGCTTTACGCTCTAAAGGCATTTCGTAGGTTTTCCCTTCGATCTCACCTTTACCATCGATTGGCTCACCAAGTGGATTTACTACCCGGCCAATCAATCCTTCTCCTACATTAATAGAAGCGATACGACCAGAACGGCGTACTCTAGCACCTTCTTTGATCCCTTCGTTGGCTCCCATCAATACGACCCCTACATTATCTTCCTCCAGGTTCAAGGCGATAGCCTCCGTTCCATTTTCGAATGATACCAGCTCACCAGCTTGTACCTTATTCAAACCATAAACACGTGCAATACCGTCTCCTACTTGCAAAACAGTACCGTACTCCTCGAGCTCAGCAGCATTGTCGAAGCCAGAGATTTGTTGTTTCAGTATTTGTGATATTTCTTCCGGTCTTACATCAACCATATCATCAAGATTTAATCGTCTACCTAAGGCAGACTTGGTTTATACTCAATAAAATTCTTTCAAAAATCGCTAGTGTCCTTTGACACCTATATATTTATAAGTAGACTTAACTACTAAATTGCTTCTTTAGCTGATTGAACTGATTAGCTACACTTGCATCATAAATGTAGTTATCCATTTCTAAAATAAATCCACCGATTAAAGAAGGGTCTTTTTGAACCGTCAATTCTACGTTAGAAAAAGCAACTCCACTCTTTTCTATTTGCTCCTGAATCAATTTGCGGTTGGCATCCGAAAGCTCATTCGCTACGGTCACCACGGCAGTTGAAATTTGCATCTTAGCTTTGTACTGTGCTACAAATTCTTCTGCAATTTCAGGAAGCAACACTTCTCTTTGTTTTTGAGTTAAGAGCTCCAAAAATTTTAGGGTCAAATCATCATATTTACCTGAAAAAAGCTTACTCCAAATCGCTTTCTTCTTAGCCAATTGGATAATTGGACTTTTGATGAAGTTTCTAAAATCAGCACTATCCTTCACCAAAGTTCTGAAGGATTCTATATCTTCCAGTACTCTATCTAGCTTCTTTTGCTCTTCTGCCAACTGTATGAGTGACTTGGCGTATCGGGATGCTATTCTACCTGCAGACATATACTTTGTTTGTAAAGTTGTTTAAAAATGGTGTTTCGCGAGATAAATCGATTAGTTAAATTTAATCTCTTTCACCAAATTGCTGACCAAGTCTTCCTGAGCTTTGTCACCAGCTAATTTTTGGCGAACCACTTTCTCAGCGATCTCAACAGCCATACTTCCCAATTCATTTTTCACTTCAGATAAAGCAGACTTCTTCATGTTTTCAATCTCCTGCTTCGCATCAGAAACAATTTTCTGTGCTTCTAGTTTCGCCTGCCCTTTCGCTTCTTTGATCATATTGTCCTTCAAATCTTTGGCTTCCCGCAAAATTTTCGTGCGTTCTTCCTGAGCTTGCTTTAACAACTGCTCATTTTTAGATTGTAGATCCGCCATGTCAGCTTTAGCCTGATCCGCTTGGTCCAAAGCATCTTGGATGCTTTCTTCCCGCTTTTTCAATGCACTTTGGATTGGACGGAAAGCGTAACGGCCCAAAACAGTCCAAACCAATAGAAATACTAGAAAGGTCCAGAATACAATACCTACATCAGGTAAAATCGGGTTGAATTCAGCTAAAAATATCATGCCTTTATATTTAAAGTTCTTTGTTTCTTGAGTTTGACTTTAGAAAGGAAGGACAACCAACCGTTGCCTTCCTATTCTTTTCTTTGGAAATGCTTTTCTTCATTAAAAGAAGAAAGCACCTACGATAGCAAATAATGCAGCTCCCTCAATAAGGGCAGCAGCAATAATCATGTTGGTACGGATATCACCTACAGCTTCTGGCTGACGAGCGATAGCTTCCATTGCTTTACCACCAATTTGTCCGATACCGATGCCTGCACCTAGTACGGCTAATCCTGCACCTACAGCAGCTAATGTTCCAGTCATGTCAAAAAATTTTAAAAAAATTATAAAAACGCCTTCCGGCAAATTAATTACTCCTCAATCTGACGAAAAATGAAAAATCATTTTTTCGTCAGTTTAGTGTGCGTGCTCTTCATCATGGTGATGCTCTTCAATCGCCATACCGATGTATAAAGACGAAAGTAAAGCAAAAATAAAGGCTTGGATAAAGGCTACTAACAACTCCAGTAAGTTCATCATAAACATGAACAATACAGCAATTGTACCTCCAGCCGCAGCGCCGCCAATGTTTTTACCATTCTCTCCAAGGATAAACACCAAACCAACCAAACACAAAATGATTACGTGGCCAGCCGTGATGTTGGCAAACAAACGAATCAATAAGGTAAATGGTTTGATAAAAACGCCTGCTAACTCCACTGGTGCTAAAATAAAGCGAACCGGAGTAGGTACACCAGGCATCCAGAAAATGTGCTGCCAGTAATCCTTGTTCGCACTAAAGTTGGTAATGACCATAGTAAAGAAAGCCAGTACTAAAGTTACACCAAGGTTCCCCGTTACGTTGGCACTACCTGGGAAAATAGGTACTAAACCTAAAATATTATTGAATAAAATGAAGAAGAACAAGGTCATAATAAACGGCATGTAGCGCTCGTACTTAGGACCAATACTTGGCTTCACTACTTCATCTCTCATAAATTCAAAGAAAGGCTCGAAGAAAGATTGGACCCCTTTGGGCGCCTTTCCTTCTCTATTGCGATAAGTTTTTGCGATACCTAACCAAAGAAAGATTAACAGAATCGCAGTCATAAACATGGTAAAGACCACTTTAGTAATCGAGAAATCAATCCAAGAGGTGAATTTCAATAAGGTACTAGCCTTTTCTAATTCGTATTCTTCGCCTTCAGAAATAGCGAAATACTTCTCTATCATCTCTCCTTCCGCATTGGCTACTTCTTTAGCTTCAATGTGATCAATGTGCTCCACATGCATACTTTCGTCCCAGTCTTTAATGCGCTTGGCATCGCCATGATGTAACACATAACCGGCTACCGCTTCATGCCCATGATGAAAAGCCTTAGACGAAGTAAATGTAAATCCATCTTCAAAGGAATAAAAAATACAAGGTAGTGGAATACTTACATCTCCCCACAGGTGAAATTCATTCGCATCACTAATGTGCTCGATGATTCGATCAACGTAAGGAATCTCCTCTTCGTGACCATCACCATGACCTGATTCGTCACCATGTTCGGCAGTATCATGATCGTCACCTTCTTGGTGAGACGCTTCTTGTTTTTCACCTTCTCCATGATTATCCTGGGCAAAACCTACGGATGGAGATAGGGCAAAAATCGTGAGTAAGGAAAAAAGGATGATTCGCATTTTCATATATATGGAATTGACCTGTTCTTAAAAATCGCGACAAAGGTAGGGACTTATTCGGGTTTAAAAAAGGGTTTCTCTTCTTTTTTTACACTGTAATGGCCTTTTTATACTACCTGAAAAACAATCACTTAGCTAGTTTGCTACCTACTTAAGGACCATCTATGTGGTACATTTTTTAAACGACCGAACACATAACCGGAGATTATAGCTATTACCGAATAAAATTTCTAATTATTGGCCTTTTAGCAGAAATAACATAAAGTCTTCTTAAAGCCTGAATTAGGCGTTTTAAAATCTAAAAACCTTGTATTTTATACACTCCTCTGCTTGTGACAGGTATTTTTTTCTTCAAAAAATATCTGTAAATCCCTTACTTTAGAGCCAAAAGCAATAAAGTTGGGCAAAGTAGCAGATTGAGCTATCCTTAAGCAACTTCAATAAAAGGAATAATACAACATGATTTCTACAGACGTACTCATCATTGGCTCCGGTATTGGCGGACTTAGTACCGCCATTAAAACGGCTATGAAACACCCTCAACTTAAAATCACGGTACTCACTAAAACCGAAGAAGGAGAAAGTAATACCAGCTATGCACAAGGTGGTGTGGCAGCGGTTTGGAATAAAGAAGTAGATTCTTTTGTTAAACATAAAGAAGATACCCTTGACGCAGGCGATGGACTTTGTGATCCACATATTGTAGATATTGTGGTACAAGAAGGTCCTTTGCGCGTCCAGGACATCATCGAATGGGGCGCTCGTTTTGATCGGGCACCTGGTGAAGATGAGTATGACCTTGGTAAAGAAGGTGGCCATTCTGAAAACCGGATTTTACACTACAAAGACCTCACTGGCTGGGAAATGCAGCGGGCACTCATGGACAAAACTGATGAATACCCCAATATTGAGGTTTTGCAACATTACTTTGCTGTGGATGTTATTACCCAGCACCATTTAGGCTATACCGTGACTCGCTTGATGCAGGATATTGAATGCTTTGGAGTCTATGCTTTAAATAAAAAAACAGATGAGATTGAGACCATTCTTTCTAAAGTAACCGTAATGGCCGCTGGTGGAACGGGCCAAGTCTACCGCAGCACAACAAATCCTACCATTGCCTCCGGGGATGGTATTGCCATGGTTTATCGAGCCAAGGGATGGATCGAAAACATGGAATTTGTACAATTCCACCCTACTTCTTTATTTAATCCAGCTGGCGAAAATCCAGTCTTTCTGGTTTCCGAAGCCGTCCGTGGCTTTGGTGGTATATTGAAGCGCCGAGATGGCTCAGAATTTATGCAACAGTATGATCCACGCAAGAGTTTAGCCCCTAGAGACATCGTTGCCCGAGCGATTGATAATGAGATGAAAATCAATGGGGAGGAATGCATGTTCCTCGACTGTACCCACTTAGATAAGGATAAATTCTGTGCCCACTTCCCAACTATTTATGATAAGTGTGTCAGCATTGGAATAGATCCAATGAAGGATATGATTCCGGTCGTTCCTGCATGTCATTATATGTGCGGTGGGATTAAAGTAGATGAAATGGGCAGAAGTTCTATTAATCGGCTTTATGCGGTAGGTGAGTGTACGAGTACTGGTTTGCATGGGGCCAATCGTTTGGCCTCTAATTCCTTGCTAGAGGCAATGGTTTTTGCGCATCGAATTGCGGAGGACATCCATCAAAACTTAGCGGAGCACCAAATACAATCCGGCATTCCAGATTGGTCGACCCTAAGTACTACCCAGCCCAAAGAGATGGTTTTGATTACCCAAAGTTTGAAGGAACTAAAAGAAATCATGAGTAGTTATGTTGGTATTGTGCGCTCTAATGAGCGTTTAAAACGTGCTTTAGACCGCCTACTATTGCTCCACCAAGAAACCGAAACTTTATACAATAGTACGGCTGTATCCCCTCAACTTTGCGAGCTACGGAACCTCATTACCATTGGTTATTTGATTTCGCGCTCGGCGGCTATGCGTAAGGAAAGTCGTGGACTACATTACACAACGGATTATCCAGAGCAACAGCCTTTTATTCAAAGTTTGACGCTATAATTTCCAATTATTGGATTAGAGAGGTAATGAATTGTTGAATTAACTTTTTAATCAATTTTATGAAAAGTTTCTTGTTGTTTAGTGGTTTAATAGTGGTTTTATCTTTGGGTTTGAGTTATCAGGTGATTACGCTTAGTCAGGATTATAAGGCTCAAAAGGAAGTATACGCTTCGGAATTAAATTATCGCAATCGCTTTTTGGATCCAGATGAGTGGCTGAATCAGGAACAAGCAAAAGTAAAGTTAGAGAGATCTGCTGAACGTTTGACTGGAATAGCTAAAACTCAGAAGCAAGTTTATGGGTGGGCGCTTGGATTCTTGGGCCTACTAATATTATATGGTGCTTTTATTTATTGGCGTTTTCGCCAAAAGCGGCAATATGCTATACTTGTTTTAGGATGCATCATAGCTGCTTTGGTTTGTTTACCCGTTGGTTTAGGTGCACCTATGTTAGAAATTGTCGCTTTTGAGCGCAACTTAAACTTGGGAGAAATCCCCATTAGTGCTAGAGTCATGGGCTTTGACGTTAGCGTAGAGGTTGCCCAAAGTTTCCCAGGTGACATCTACTTTTATTATCAGAGTAAGTCGGTTTTAGAACTGATTGGTTTGCTGTTTCAGCAACGGAACTGGGTGGTTGGTTTGAGTATTTTATTGTTTAGCGTTTTGTTC
>CAXIDD010000222.1:0-8013 GCA_964021975.1 uncultured Saprospirales bacterium
TACTTTCCCACAAGCAGCACCTATTCCAGCAGCAGCTCCAGGAAGACCTTTGACTCCAATTGATGAGGCGCTAATGTTAATGAAAGTAGGTGATAGCTTGACCATCATTGTACCCTTAGATACCGTACCTGCTAATCAACGTCCTCAGGGTTTTGAAAGTTCTAGTTTTCTATATTACGATATTTCCTTGAAAGATATGAAGACTAAAGCTTCTATGGATGCTAGAGTAGAAGAAGTGAATAGCTTCGTTGGTAGCACTATTGATGCCTATAACGATGGTTCTCTTGAAGGCGTTCAGACAACTGAGTCAGGTCTTAAATATGTGATTCATGAAGAAGGTACCGGAGCAGCTCCAGATAGTGCAGACTACGTTTATGTAGATTACTACGGTTCTTTGCTTGACAAAACTACCTTCGATGATAGCTTTAAGCGCGGTATGCCTTTTGCTTTCCAAATCAAAACAGGAAGAGTAATTCCAGGTTGGGATGAAGGAATAGGTCTATTGCCTGAAGGGTCAAAAGCGACGTTGTTTGTACCTTCAGATTTAGGATATGGAGAAGCTGGTTCTCCACCGGTTATCCCTGGTGGTGCAGAATTGGTTTTCTACGTGGAATTAATTAACGTAGTTAATCCAGAATAAATTACAGAAAATATTATCTTAACGAACCTGAAAGTGATCAGAACACTTTCAGGTTCGTTATTTTTTCACCATTACTTGATGGCTATAAAAAGCCTAAAAAAAAGAGCAATGACATCAGATCAATTAAAAGAACTGAAAGATCGTTTAGCTATCCTTAGGGGGTATCTTTGACGTCGATAAACGACTATTAGAAATTGAAGACAAAACACAACAATCTCTAGATCCTAACTTCTGGGATGACCCCAAACGGGCAGAAAGTATTCTGAAAGAGATGAAAATTCATAAAGATTGGATTGCTACCTTCCAAAAAGCAGCTACTGTAGTAGAAGATGCGGAAGTATTGCTTGAGTTTCAAAAAGAGGGTGAAGCTGAGGAAGAAGAGGTGAATGCAAAATATGCCGAAGCTGTTGCCGAAGTAGATGATCTGGAATTCAGGTCTACCCTAAATCAACCAGAGGATGAACTGAGTGCTATCTTAGAAATTAATTCTGGAGCCGGTGGTACGGAAGCCAATGATTGGACAGAAATGCTGATGCGCATGTACATCATGTGGGGCGAAAAAAATGGCCATAAAGTCAGCCAACTAAATTATCAGGCTGGAGATGTAGCTGGTGTGAAAAGCGTTTGTCTTGAAATCAAAGGCGATTTTGTCTACGGATTAATTAAAGGAGAAAATGGGGTCCATCGTTTGGTCCGGGTGAGTCCTTTTAATTCACAAGGCAAAAGAATGACTTCTTTCTCCTCTGTATTTGTACATCCCTTGGTAGATGAAAGAATAGAAGTGGAGGTCAATCCAGCAGATTTAGATTGGGATACCTTCCGGGCGAGTGGGGCAGGAGGGCAACACGTAAATAAAACAGAATCTGCTGTACGTGTACGTCACTTACCTTCAGGTATCGTGGTAGAATGTCAACAGGAACGTTCGCAGCATCTGAATCGAGAAAAAGCCATACAGATGCTGAAGTCTAGGCTTTACGAAAAAGAATTAGAACGTCAGCGTGCAGAAAAGCAAAAAGTAGAAGCTGGGAAGATGGCCAATGAATGGGGCTCACAAATTCGATCCTATGTACTGGATGATCGCAGAGTGAAAGACCACCGTTCCAATTACCAGACTAGTCAAACAGATGCGGTGCTTAATGGAGACTTGAATGAGTTTTTAAAAGCCTTTCTAATGAGTAATCCTGGACGGAATTAAAACGAGAATTAATTAAATTTAAAAAGCCACCGTGGACAATCCACGGTGGCTTTTTAAATAAAAAAAAGGTGAGACACACAACGGGCGCTCAACTTCGTACCCTTGCTTCGTTTCCGACCTGGGGGATTAGAAGGAGCTGCACCAAGTGCGCCCACCAGCGGCAAATATAGTTTTTTCTAAATTACTTTGCAAGAAAAAAAGCCAACTATAATCAAAAAGATTTGTAGTTCTATATTGGAAGCAATATTTTACTCAGACGTAATTTTCTTTCTATTATTTATTAAAAAATAAGACAAAACACCTAAACAAAATGATTACCTTACCTCAGATTAGGTAAAACTTTTCGATAACTGCTCTGGGAGCAAGGTTAGACTCAACTATCCTACATTTATTTAATGAAGTGCTCCTTACTAGAATAGTCCTTATTATTTTTCGAATTTTGTTAGAAATAAAGAATCCCGTGAATAAAATGCCCGCTTACACCTTTATTGATACAGAAACAGCTTTACAACAATTTGCTCAAGAAAACCACGGAATAGAATGGATGTGTTTCGATACCGAATTCGTTGGAGAGAAACGCTACCATACCTTACTCTGTGTGATCCAAATCAAAACCATCCACGGTAATTATGTCATTGATCCTATCAAATTAGATCATATAAATCCTATCCTGGATTTATTAGAAAATCCAGACATAGTAAAAATAACCCACGCAGGGGAAAATGATTATCGTTTGTTTAGCCGTCAATTTAACCTGACGCCACAAAATACTTTTGATACGCAGATTGCCGCAGCATTCTTAAACTATAAATATCCGATCTCCTTTCAAAAACTGGTCAGTTCGGAATTAAAATTAGAGCTTAAAAAAGGATATACCGTTACCAACTGGGAAGCTCGTCCTCTAAGTCAGCAACAAATTGGCTATGCTTTGGATGATGTCCTTCCGCTTTATGACCTTTGGCAACAATTGCGGAACCAACTCCTGGATCTAGGTCGACTAGAATGGGCTAAAGAAGAATTTGAAGCTTTAGAAAACACCAGTAGATACGAGAAAAATCCTTATGATGAGGCTTTGCAGAGTAATATTATGCAAAAATCTAATCAAAAAGAGAAGGTCTTTCTATTAAGACTCTTTTCCTGGAGAAGAGAGGTAGCGGAATTTAAAAATTATTCGAAAGAAATGATCTTGCCTGCAAAGATGATTGGCCACATTGTCAAAGGAATGAAAGCAGGCAAAAACGCACTTAAAGGAAACCGGCGTTTACCCAATAAAATAGTTGAGCAGCATTGGACTACTTTTGCAGATTTCTATCATCAACCCGCAACGGAGGAGGAAGGAGAAGTTTTAAAGCGTGTTAAAAAAATACGATCAGATGATCCTCAAAAGGACCTATTATTCGAAATCTTATATTCTGTAATTAAGTATAAATGCCTAGAGTCTGGTGTAGCTGTAGAAATTGCCTTTCCAAGAGCTGATTTTAAAAAAATCAAAGAAGATATTAACCACGCAGATGTTGTTTTTAACGCCGGATGGCGGCAGCTGTTTTTTGGAAAAACCTTCAATACTTGGCTCAAAAGTTCCAAACACTTACATATAGAAATAGGAGAGGATACCATTCAGTTAATCATGGATAATAATGGAAAATAAGGATTTATTAAGTGTCCAAGATTTAAGTATTGCCTTTCCTCAAGGTAAGGGCTTTAAACGAGTAGTAGAGCACATTAATTTTAACATCCAAACTGGAGAAATTATAGGACTAGTAGGGGAGTCTGGCTCTGGAAAATCCCTCTCTGCCTTAGCCATAATGGGACTATTACCTAAAAATGCCAGTTTGCAAGGTGGGCAAATCTATTTCCAAACAGTAGATCAAGATTTAAGTCAATTAAAAAATAAAGCATTAGAATCCATTCGTGGTCAGAAAATAGGCATGATTTTCCAGGAACCCATGAGTTCGCTAAATCCAGTATTAAAGTGTGGACACCAAATAGAAGAGACTATTCTAATCCATCAAAAGATAAGTGCCACCGAAGCTAAAGCCTTAAGCCTCGAATGGATGGAACGGGTGGGGCTTAAAGATTTATCTAGAATCTACCAATCTTATCCACATCAATTGTCTGGAGGACAAAAGCAACGGATCATGATTGCGATGGCCATGTGCTGTAATCCAGATCTTTTGATTGCAGATGAGCCAACAACTGCCTTAGATGTAACGGTACAGAAGAAGATCCTGGAATTGTTGCTTCAGTTAAGAAAAGACTTAGGTACGAGTATATTATTAATTTCTCATGATTTAGCAGTAGTCGGTGAAATTGCGGATCGAGTGATTGTCATGCAGGCGGGAAAGGTAGTAGAAATAGAATCAACGAAGACTATTTTTAAGACACCCAGTCATCCATATACACAAGGCTTATTAGCCTGTAAACCAGTTTTAGGGAAAAATTATCATCGCTTACCTACCATTCAATCTTTTCTGGAAAATCAACAAAAAGAAGCATCGGATAAGTTGACACCTCCGCTCCAGCCTATTGCGGAAGTTGATTATAGCCAAACACCTGTTTTAATAGCTGAAGACTTAAATGTTTTTTATGCTGCTAAACGCAGTTGGTGGAAATCCGATGCGGCTTTTCAAGCTGTAAAAAATGTGTCTTTTGAAATATATCCGGGCGAAACACTTGGATTAGTCGGAGAATCTGGTTGCGGTAAATCTACACTTGGCAAAGCAATAGCTCAATTGAAAGACTATACTGGCACTATTCAATTTGACCAGCAAAATTATCAAACGTTAGCTGCCGACCGTAATTTTTATCGATTGGTTCAAATAATTTTCCAAGATCCTTATAGTGCTTTAAACCCCCGACTGCCTATTGGAGAGGCGATTACTGAACCTATGCGTGTTCATAAAATTGGGGAAAATGAAGCAGAAAGGAAAGTGAAAACGATTGATTTACTAAAACGAGTGGGACTAGAGGAGGCAGACTATATCAAGTATCCACATCAATTTTCAGGTGGTCAACGTCAGCGTATTTCAATCGCCAGGGCGCTGTCTGTCCAACCCCGATTCATTATTTGTGATGAAGTGGTATCTGCTTTAGATGTTTCTGTCCAAGCTCAGGTGCTCAATCTACTGAAGGATTTACAAGCAGAACAAGATTTAACCTACCTATTTATTAGTCATGATTTGGCAATAGTTCAATTTATGAGCGATAGGATTGCGGTAATGGAGGCTGGCAGGATAGTCGAACTGGCTAAAACAGAGGATATTTATAGCAAGCCACAAAGTACTTATACCCAAATTCTTATTGATGCTATTCCAGGGCAAAAGCTAGCTTTTTAAAGAAAAAAAACTTTTTTTGAAAAAAAAGTTTCAATTTTGCAACCTCTTGGGAATTAAGACCGTCTTTAGGGTGTTGATGTTAATCAAGTAAATTGAATCACTAGTCGATCAAATCGGCCGTCTCTATCTAATTTAACTTATCTTTAAGGTAACTTGTAAGAAACGAAATAATCTACCGACAACGATGAAAAAGACCAGAACCAGAACTTTAATCTTTTCTCTGCTACTCATTGCGAGTATCAGTTCCTATGCTTATCTAAATCTTTCTCCTTTACAATATCAAGGACAAGGAGAGGTGCGTTATGAGCAAAGACTACTTCAAGAAATGGAAGCCGGTCAATTGGAAATGCCAGATGTTCGAATTCTGAAAAAGGCTGCTAATCTAGGGCGCCAAATTCTTCCTGGTTCCTAATTAAAATGCTCAAAACACTTTATCAACCCTTCTCAGCTTTGCTAGGAAGGGTTTAGTTTTTTATGCCAATACCTAAATAGTCCAGCTACACTCATCCAAGAAGGATTTGCTGCTTCGTATTGTTGCAATCCCATCTCATCTACTCCTTTAGCCCGCAATTGACCTTGAACAAACGCCTGGAATTTTGGGGTAACAACTTGTGGATCTGCTTTTTTGAGATAATAAGGTTTGATCCAATCCGCCCAAATATGTAGTATCGATAGTAATTCATCCAAATGGGTATCCGTATCTTCTATTAAACCGTAGTGCGTTAAGTACAGACCTTTTGGAGCTTCAGCTTTCAGTATTGCAATGGACTGTTCCCAGTCTTCTACATTGATATCTGGTGGTGGACAGGGAGGTACTACTGGTCCGCTTCCAATTTTAACACCAGCTACATCGCCCGTGAATATTTTATCTCCCAGGACCCAGGCAATATGGTGTACAGCATGTCCTGGAGTATGTAGGGCTTTGAAATGATGATCACCAACGGTAATCACTGTTTCATGACCAACCTCGATCAGTTGCTCCTCTGGAATGGGGTGCATCTGCCCCCACAGTCGATCCATATCCTCTTTATAAATTCTTTTTGCGGAAGCCATTAATTTCTCCGGACTATGCATGTGGCGCTTTCCAAAAGGATGTAAATGGATTTTAGCGCCGTGTTTGGCGAAAACCCAAGCTGCTCCGGCATGATCTAAATGAATATGACTCAAAAAAACGTGCTTAATGTCTTCAACTTGGTAACCAGCTGTTTTGATGGCTTTTTCTAGTTTAGGAAAACTAGAATGCGGGCCTGTCTCAATCAATACAGGCCCTATGGAAGTCTTAATCAAATAAGCAGCAATCGCTTGTTCAATATCTAAAAAATGGAGATCAATTATCTGTACATCCATAATGTTCCTTTTATCATTTTAATATCCTGCTGCCTGCCCGTCTTTTCTAGATTCCGAAGCTCCATAATAGACCTTGTTAACTGGATCCCATTGGATGGCCTGGTAACCACCATAAATGCCGCGGGAATATTTTACTTGGTGTCCTAAATCCATCAATTTGCGCACCATTTGGTAATCTTGCATCAATCCTGCCTCCAAAGACAAGACGCCTTTTCCTCCACGGGCGCCCATTGGTGAAGAACCACCATCATGACTAATTCTCGGCGCATCTCCAGCTTCTTGTAAGTTCATACCAAAGTCGATCATATTCATAATGATCTGTACATGGCCCATAGGTTGGAAATCACCGCCCATCACTCCAAAGCTGAGGAATGGCTCACCATCTTTAGTCGCAAATGCTGGGATAATGGTATGAAAAGGACGCTTCCCAGGCTCATAAGTATTGTTTTGTCCTTCAACTAAGCTGAATAACTCCCCTCGGTCTTGTAACATGAAGCCTAGATCATCTGCTACCATGCCAGAGCCCATACCCCGATAATTACTCTGAATTAGCGAGATCATGTTTCCATCTTTATCCGCTACGGTCATGTAAATCGTTTCTCCAGCACTGATTTCACCTGCCTTATATTCACTTGCACGATTTTCATCTAATAATTGACCACGTTCTTTTGAATAAGCTTTAGAGATCAATGTATTGACAGGAACTTTTGCAAAATCCATATCTGCGTAATACTTGGCCCGGTCTTCGAAAACTAATTTTTTAGCTTCTGTAAATAGGTGGATATGCTTGGCACTACCAAAAGGGATTTTTGAAAAATCATAAGGTTCTAATAAATTGAGCAATTGAAGTGCTGCAATACCTTGACCATTGGGTGGAAGTTCCCAGACATCGACACCTCTATAATTGGTACTCACTGGATCTACCCATTCTGATTGATGAGAGGCAAAATCTTCATAAGCTAAAAATCCACCTTGCCCTTGAATAAAATTGGCAATCTTTTTGGCAATCGGTCCTTTGTAATAGGCATCTCTACCACCTTCTGCGATGGTTTTATAAGTTTTAGCCAGCCGTGGATTCTTAAATATCTGTCCTTTTTTGGGCGCATTTTCTCCATCCACCGTATAGGTTTCTTTAATATTAGGAAATCCTTGACTTACAAAAAATGGAATTGTTCTGCCCATGTACCAAGCGATTAATTAACTCACTGGAAATCCAGATTCTGCGTAAGCAATTGCTGGTGCCAGCACTTCTTCCATGGGTAACTTTCCAAACTTTTTGTGTAACTCAAACCAACCATCTACAGCACCAGGTACAGAAACTGGCAGCGGGCCGTGCGAAGGGATTTTCGTCATCCCTTTTTCCTTAAAATAGTCAAGGGTAAGTGCTTTGGGAGATCGTCCACTCGCATTTAGTCCGTGTAACTGCTTAGTTTCAGCGTCCCATACTATCGCAAAAAGATCCCCACCTATTCCACAGCCAGTTGGCTCCATTAATC
>CAXIDD010000223.1:0-7984 GCA_964021975.1 uncultured Saprospirales bacterium
TTCTAAAGAACTAATTTCTTCATCCGGAAAATCAGTAGGTACAACCTTTACATTAAAGGGCGTACAAACAATATACTCCGCAAAAGCCCCCCAGACATAGCGACAAGACACTTTCATGCCCGGCTTTAAGGTGTGTACGTTTTTTCCAACTTTATCAATTACGCCAGAAACTTCGTGCCCCAATCTAGCTGGGAAAGTCATGAATTCTGGTTTGCGTAAACCTCTAAAGGTTTCAATATCAGACCCGCAAATACCCACGTAAGAGATTTTGATACGGATTTCTTCGTCGGATGGTTCGGGAATAGTAGCATAATGCATATCAATCTGATAGGGAGCACTTAAGACCGCAACTTTCTGCGCATTAGGGTGATCTTTTGTTACGAAAGAAAGATCAGCAATTTGCATTTTGGAAGCCATGTTGTTCAATTCGTTTGAAAATTAGTATTAATTTCAAAGCTATGAAAATTAAGTATACCCAAAACTTATGTTTGCTTTTTATACTTCTTCTGGCTGCTTGCCAAAAGAATAAACCAAGCATCAATAACATTCTTGCCACTTCGTATACGGAAGAAAATAAACACTTCAAGACTTTTAGTGGCAGCTTTAATATTAGTGGTGTATATCCACACTTGACGACTTATACCCACACCAGAACCAACCAAAAACAAAGCTATGTACCGCAACATGGCGCACCAGATAGGTTAACCGAACAATTGGAATGTGGAATAGGCGCTTTAGCCGAATGGCAAGGTAAACTCTACATGATCAACTACGGAGCGCACCAACCTCACGGAAGTGAACACAGCCTCTACATCATCGATGAAAACCTGAATATGGAGGTTTTCCCAGGAAGTGTGGGTGGCACCCCAGCCTCTAGGATGGTCCACCAAGAATCTAATCAGCTGTTTCTGGGACATTATGTCATCAATTCAGCAGGAGAAATTCGCGTCATAGACATTAAAAAAATGCCTGGCAGACTGACCGCTATTGCCCGACACCTAAGCGATCCTGAAAATAAAGTTTATTACTACGATATGGAAGGTATGCTCTACGAAGTAGATGTCCATACTTTAGAACCAACGCTACTTGGAGATGATCCACTCCCTGGCTGGCACGGCAAGGGAGGATACACTAGTCAGGGTAAATTAATTCTAGCTAATAATGGTGGAGGTATTGACAAAGTAGACAAATGGCAAGTAGATACTACGGGTATGTTTGGGCCAGAAGACCTGGGCGTCTTAGCCGAATTTGATGGACAGAATTACCGAGTTATTGAGCGAAAGCAATTCACCGATGTCACTACTAAGCACGGTATTCGAGCTGTCCCCAATGATCAATCCCCCTTGTGGAGTATGGGTTGGGATAAACGTTCGCTTCGTCTAAAAGTATTGGACCAAGGGGAATGGTCTACTTATTTATTACCAAAAGCAACTTACAACAATGACCCAGGACATGGGTGGTTTACCGAATGGCCCCGCATCCGGGAGATTCACGATGGCAAGTTTATGATGGACATGCACGGGATGTTTTACGATTTCCCTTCCAGTTTTTCGGCCAAAAATACGGCGGGCATTCGGCCCATTGGATCTCACCTAAGGTATATCCCAGATTTTTGTTATTGGAATGGTCAAATCGTATTAGCAACGGATGAAGTAAGCATTCAAGGAAACCCATTAGCTGGACAGGCACAATCCAATCTATGGTTTGGAGATTTCGCAGCACTGTCTGAGTGGGGACCCAAGACCGGATATGGCTCCATTTGGTTAGAAGATAGGGTGATGGCCAATGTCCCTTCACTTCCATACCTATTCGCTGGCTTCGATCAGAAAGTCCTACACTTGGTTAATCACGATGATCAGGAAGTATCGGTTTCCTTGGAACTGGATGCCAAAGGCAACCATAACTGGACAACATTTAAATCTATCCAACTGCCTCCAAATAGTTACAAATTTATCGTTTTCAACCCCAAAGAACAAGCAGAATGGATTCGACTTTCAACTGACCTAACAGCCACTTTGACCGCGAGTTTTCATTATACAAGTAAGGCTAATCCTCCCAAAGACGAAGCAGCAGACACCTTCAAAAGCTTGGCATCAAGTGACTATTCAGGTCCCGTAAGTCACGCAAAACTATACCCCAATCACGACAACTTTAATTTAACCGTTTTCCAAGGGGCAATTGAAAACCAGCAATTCCAAGAAAAGGCAGCTTTTGAACTCAACAAGTTTGACTTCACCTTTACAGCAGGTTTAAAAGATAGTTCTGCACTCAAGACACTTGACACCGCCCCACGCAAATGGAGGTCCTACAAGGCAGCATCAATTATATATGAAGAGGATGAAGCTTCTGTTATTCTTAAATCAGAAAAACATCGCTTGCGTTTACCCAAAGGTAGAGGAGAATATCCTATTAAGGCCATTCGAAACATCCGAGAAGTTCAATCTGAAAGAGAACTGGCCAATATTCACGGTACTTTCTACGAGTTACCGCTGGAAGTGGTAGGTAAGGAAGCTCAGTATACCATGATGCGGCCTATTTCTACCCATAATCGACAAATATCAGATTTTGCGACTTGGAATGGCCTGTTAGTCATAAGCGGCGTTGCTCTGGACGCTAATGATTCTAAACATATCCTGAAAAATGATGCAGCAAATCTAGCGCTTTGGATCGGCAGCATAGATGATCTATGGAAGTTGGGTAAACCCCTTGGTGAAGGTGGTGTTTGGAAAAATTCAAAAGTAAAAGCTGGAGAACGATCAGATCGATTTTTGATGACGGGTTATGATCAAAAGACTGTCCATATAACTACAGATAAGGATGCTAAGATTACACTATGGGTCTACACGTCCCATTACCTAGATCAAGCAGTACCTTATAAAACTTTTTCTTTAAAAGAAGGAGAAACCCTGACACATAAATTCCCCCAAGGATATAGTGCCCATTGGGTCGAGGCAGTTTCAGATACAGATTGTGAAGCTACTGTTTGGTTTAAATATGAATAAACGCCTGATAATGTGTAAATAAGATCTTCCTATTTTTATTAAAAACTAAAAAAGCTCAAAGTAAAAAAGTAATTTTGCGTTTTTAATTTTTAGCTTTAGAGTAATTAAAGAATATATCCTTGAAAGAAGAATATCACAAGTGGCATTCCCCAACCTTAAACAGGCAAATGGAAATGCTGGTTTTTGGGCATGCAGGTTATCCTATCGTTTTGTTTCCAACCACGATGGGCCGTTTTTATGAGTGCAAAGATTTCAAGCTAATTGAATCCGTCCGCTGGTTCCTAGAGCAAGGTATTGTCCAAATTTATTGTCCGGATAGTATTAACGAACTAAGCTGGTACGATAAAGGGATTCACCCCGCCGATCGCGTCAAGAATCATATGCGCTATGATGAGTTCATCATGAATGAAGTCGTCAATTCTATTTGTCATCAAAAGGGTATTCCCAAGGTAGCAATGGCTGGGCCAAGCTTTGGTGGCTACCAAGCTGCAAACTTTGCGTTCAAACATCCAGACCGAGTCAGTCATATGTTCAGTATGAGTGGTTCGTTTGATATCAAATCCTTTTTGGATGGGTATTACGATGATAATGTCTTCTTCAATAATCCAGTAGATTTCATGCCAGGCAATAATCATCCGGAGCTTTGGAATATGAAAATTGTACTAGGAGTCGGAGAATGGGATATATGCTTAGAAGCTAACCAAATAATGGCTAAAATACTAAGCGATAAAAACATCCCTTTCTGGTTTGACGAACGTAAATGGGCCAAACACGACTGGCCAATTTGGCGGCAAATGTTTCCTCATTATTTATCAACGCTGTAAGAAGCTATTAGAATGTAAGTGTTTGGACAAAAATAACTTATCCGTTTTTTGTCCAAACACTTAGCTCTTAAATAAAACATAAGTAGGTTATGAAAAAGATTGGAATATTATTCGGACAAGAAAACACCTTTCCTCAGGCTTTTATCGATCGGGTCAACGAAAAAAACGATAGTGGGATACGCGCAGAAGCTGTTTCTATTGACATGGTAGAACAGGCAAAACCTACCGACTATTCGGTAATTATCGATAGGATTTCTCAGGATGTGCCTTTTTACAGAGCTTATTTAAAAAATGCTGCTATTTCTGGTACTGCCGTAATCAATAATCCATTTTGGTGGAGTGCAGATGAGAAGTTCTTTAATAATGCCTTGGCTGAATCTGTTGGCGTACCTGTTCCAAAAACCGTCATCCTACCTACCTCACACCGACCACCAGATACTTCGGAGACCTCTTTTAGAAATTTAAAATTCCCGTACAATTGGGAAAAAACCTTCGAGACGATTGGTTTCCCTGCTTATATGAAGCCACATGATGGTGGTGGTTGGAAGAGTGTCTATCGCGTCAATGACCCAGAAGATTTATGGGCGAAACACGGAGAGACAGAAAATTTAGTCATGATGCTACAAGAGGAAATTCAATTCACAGAATATTTCCGGTGTTATGTCTTAGATACAGATATTGTACACATCATGCAGTATGAGCCACGGAATCCACATCATTTGCGTTACGTAATTGATGGACCACCAGTTGAGCAAAAAATACTAGATGATGTTAAGAAGTATTGTATTCGATTGAATAAGGCCTTAGGTTATGACTTCAATACGGTTGAGTTTGCGGTCCGAGACGGCATTCCTTATGCAATTGATTTTTGTAATCCTGCACCTGATGCAGATATACATTCCGTAGGGCAGGCTAATTTTGATTGGATTGTAGAAAACGCCGCCAATATGGCCATTAAAAGAGCCAAACAATACCAAGAAGGTAAAATGAACTTAACCTGGGGTACCTTTGTCAAAGATCAAATTAGTGGTAAAAAGTCGAAAATTTAATATCGATTCATAGTAGTCTCTCTTTCAAATCATTTACTCAATTGATCCGCAGACATGAAGTTTACCTTAGGAATTGAAGAAGAATATCAAGTTATAGATCCAGTCAGCCGGGAATTAATTTCGCACGAACAAAAAATCGTAACAGAGGCTGAAAAAGTCCTCAACGATCAGGTCAAAGCCGAAATGCATCAAGCAGTTGTGGAGGTCGGGACCACCATTTGTGAAGATATTACCCACGCGCGTAGCGAGCTCAAGCACTTAAGAAAATCTATCTCTGATATTGCCACTGACTTAGGTTTTCGGATTGGAGCAGCGGGGACGCATCCCTTTTCAAAATGGGAGAACCAACTCATTACGCCTAATCCGAGATATGATGCCATCATTTCGGAATTACAAGATGCTGCACGCTCTAATTTAATCTTTGGCTTGCATGTACACGTAGGCATTGCAGATAAACAATTGGCCTTACATTTAACCAATTCAATGCGGTATTTTTTACCTCATTTATATGCCTTATCTACCAACTCCCCCTTTTGGGAAGGACGAAATACAGGCTTTAAATCATTTAGGTCAAAGGTCTTTGATAAGTTCCCACGTACCGGTATTCCTGGTATTTTTCAAAACCTAGCCGAGTACGAAAACTATGTCAATTTATTGGTTAAAACTGGATGTATTGATAATCCTAAAAAAATCTGGTGGGACATTCGAATTCATCCTTTTTTCCCAACCTTAGAAGTTCGGATTTGTGATGTACCAATGACTTTAGAAGAGACCATTAGTATTGCTGCTGTCATCCAAGCCTTGGTGGCTAAGTTATATAAATTGAAAAGTCAAAACTTGAATTTCATCAATTACCACCGCGCTTTGATCAACGAAAATAAGTGGCGGGCAAGTCGGTATGGCATAGATGGAAAAATGATTGACTTTGGACAGGAATGTGAGAAAGATACCCGTTTCTTGATAGAAGAACTATTAGAGTTCGTTGATGATGTAGTGGATGAGCTAGGTTCTAGAAAAGAGATTGATCACGTGCGGACAATGATGAAAAATGGTACCGGAGCTGACCGGCAATTGGCCATTTATGAAGAAACAAAAGACTTGACCAAAGTCGTAGATTATATTATTCAACAGACGACATTGGGCGTCTAACAATCGATAAAGATGAAGAAAGAAAAAGTGAAGGTGGCGATTTTAGACATGAATAATCAAGTACCCAATAAGGGATTGGCTTGCATTGTCGAAATTGTAAAAAACTTCCAAGAGGAGATTGATTTTAAAGTATTTGATGTTCGGGCAAAAAAGGAGATTCCAGATACCTCTTTTGATATTTATATTTCAAGTGGCGGTCCAGGTAGTCCTTTAGAAGAAGGCCCTTGGCGGAAACCATATCTGGATCTTATCCAGCAATTATGGGATTTTAATTTAAGATCAACCGAACAGAAAAAATACGTTTTCTTTATTTGTTATTCTTTCCAAGTGGTTTGTGATTACTTTGATTTGGGTAGTGTAGAACCTAGAAAAAGTATGTCTTTTGGTATTTTACCCATGCACAAAACCAAAATAGGTTTAAGCGATCCGCTGTTTGAAGGGCTATCTGATCCTTATTACGCCATGGATTCCAGAAGTTGGCAATTAATCCAACCGGATCTGAAAGTATTTAATGAACATGGAGCTTCCATTCTAAGTCTGGAAAAGATAAGAACACACGTAGAATTTGAACGGGCGATTATGGCCGTACGTTTTTCGGATGAATTCGTTGGTACGCAATTTCATCCTGAAGCAGAGCCCGTTGGCCTTAAGACCTATTTTTCTAACCCGGCAAACAAGCAAATCGTGATAAGAAATTTCGGGGAGAAGAAATACAACAAGATGATCAAAAACATCAAAGACATGAGTAAAATCGCTAAAACCTATCAAACGATTTTACCCAAATTTATTAGTGATGCCATTCATCAAGTTAAGTATTCAGGTGATGCAATTTTGAAGTAATGAATTAAAGGCCCTCTAAAATATAAAACAGTAGCCCTAACCGAACACCACCTTATTAATTGATGTATTTAATACAAGACCTCATCAAATCAACCATTCAAAACCTACTGTAAAAATGATTAGCCAACATCGAAAAGCATTCAACGAGCAATTCACGCAAGAGAAATATCAGGCATTACTCGATGACTTAAATCAGACTTTTGATTACGAGCCACCCTTTAGGATTGGTGAAACACCCGTTTTTATTCCGAATAGCTTTAAGGAACGCCTTCTAGAGGCTTGTGAGGAGATCATGGCTGTCATCAACCGGCCTGATTTCAAAGAGTTAACCCAAGATGCTTTCATCGATCCCGAAATATTAGTTCCAAATGAAAGTGCACACTCTAAATTCGTGCAATTGGATTTTGGGGTCTGTTTGGATGAAAATGGTGATCCTATTCCCAAGCTAATCGAGTTACAGGGTTTCCCTTCCTTGTTCTTTTTCCAAGAATTGTTGATTAGGTTGTATCGCAAGCATTTTGACCTCCCTGCTGGCTCCACTATACATCCAAATGGTATGTCAACCGAGGAATTTATTGAATTACTACGTAGTGAAATTGTTGGAGACACCGACCCTAAACAAGTTGTGCTATTAGAGGTAACCCCTGATTTACAAGCTACTGCCATTGACTTTTATGCCGCAAGAGCGCTACTGGGCATCAAAATACTTTGCATTACCGATTTGAAAAAAAGAGGTAAAACTTTGTATTATTTAGATGAATCCGGGCAGGAAGTAATCATCAAACGAATCTTCAATCGCATCATCTTTGATGAATTGTACCAACGAAAAGATATTCCTCGGGAGTTTCACTTCACCGAAGAAGTGGACGTCGAATGGGTAGGGCACCCCAATTGGTTCTTCCGCATTAGTAAATATGCCATGCCGCTTTTTGACAGCCAATATGCCCCTAAGTGCTACCACTTAGACAAATTGGAAAAGCTACCAGAAGATCTGGAAAATTACGTACTTAAACCATTTTACTCTTTTGCTGGAACGGGCGTACAAATCCATGTCACTCCCGAAATAATTGATGGATTAAAAGATCGGTCTAATTATCTTTTACAAGAAAAAGTAGACTAT